>NZ_JBFRCY010000244.1:0-8936 GCF_052113305.1 Terriglobus sp. YAF25 | reverse complement strand
CTGTTGAGGAACGAGAGGAGATCGACGCGAAACTTGCCGACTATCCAAACACCCAGGCCGTTGCTATCGAAGCGATGCTGATCATTCAACGGCGCCAGGGATGGGTATCGGATGAAAAACTGCGCGATCTCTCGGAAGTCCTGCGGCTTTCCGTCGCCAACCTGGACGGTGTAGCAACGTTTTACAACCTGATTCGCCGGAGGCCGGTGGGACGGCACGTCGCACTTATTTGCGATAGCGTCTCGTGCTGGATCATGGGCTCTGACAGAATGCGGGATCACCTCTGCAGCAGGCTGGGAACACCGGTTGGCGGCACAACTTCAGACGGGCAATTTACTTTGTTGCCGATCGTTTGCCTGGGAGCGTGTGATCACGCGCCAGCCATGATGATCGACGGAACGTTACATGAAGATCTGACCGAACAGAAGATCGAAGAGATATTGACGCAGTACACATAGGCATCTCTATGGAGAAACCTCTTACAGGCAATTTTCGACCTGACAAAACTGCGGTGAGCCTTCCGGAGTACGAGCGTGCCGGTGGATATCAGGGGCTTCGCAAGGCACTCACTATGCAGCCGGCTGAAGTCACGGAAGTGGTAAAGAGATCGAATCTTCGCGGACGGGGAGGGGCGGGTTTTCCGACCGGCACGAAGTGGAGCTTCGTGCCTATGGGAAAAGATGCGCCGCATCCGAAATACCTTGTTGCGAACGCCGATGAGATGGAGCCCGGGACATTCAAGGATCGCGCGTTGATGGAGAGGGACCCACACCAGTTGATCGAGGGCATGATCGTCTCCGCATACGCGATAGAGGCTGATATCGGCTATATATTTTTGCGCGGTGAGTACGAGTACCCGAACCAGTGCCTTTCCAAAGCGATCGCCGAAGCAAAAGCAAGCGGCTATCTCGGCCGCAATATTCTCGGATCGGGTTACAGTCTTGAAATCCACCTTCATGCCAGCGCCGGCCGTTACATCTGCGGCGAAGAGACTGCTCTGCTGAATGCACTCGAAGGGAAGCGAGCGCATCCGCGAACGAAGCCTCCCTTTCCTCAGGTCTGCGGGCTTTGGGGAAAACCAACGATCGTCCAGAATGTGGAAACGCTTTGCAATGTTCACCACATCGTGAACAAAGGCCCTGATTGGTTCCGACATCTGAGCCTTACCGAAGATGGAGGCACAAAGCTGTTTGGTGTCAGCGGTAAAGTCAAACGCCCGGGACTGTGGGAACTTCCCATGGGCACGCCACTGCGTGAGATTCTCGAAAACCATGCGGGAGGAATGCGCGACGGCTTGCGTTTTCGCGGACTGCTTCCGGGCGGAGCGTCGACGGACTTTCTTGTAGAGGAGCATTTGGACACTCCGATGGACTACGGGAATGTGCAGAAGGTTGGAAGCCGACTGGGCACGGGAACTATGGTCGTGCTGGACGACCAGACGTGTCCCGTCGGCATGGTCTGGAATCTCGAACACTTCTTTGCGCAGGAATCGTGTGGCTGGTGCACCCCGTGTTGGAGCGGGCTGGCATGGACGGAGAAGCTTCTGCTCGCAATGGAGCAAGGCCGCGGGAGCGCTCGTGATCTGGAGACGCTGATGTTTCAGACGAAATTTCTTGCTCCAGGCAATACTTTCTGCGCTCTTGCACCGGGAGCAGTCGAGCCCCTGCAGAGCGCGCTCAAATACTTCGCTGAAGATTTTCGCCGGCACATCGACGAACATCGGTGTCCCTGGAGATGACTATGGCGACTATTTATATTGACGGCAAGCTTAGACGGGTGAATCCGAAACAGAATCTACTGCACGCCTGTCTTTCGCTGGGGTATGACCTTCCGTATTTCTGCTGGCATCCAGCATTGGGTTCGGTGGGTGCGTGTCGCCAGTGCGCTGTTAAGCAATTCCGCAACGAGCAAGACACCGCCGGCAAGCTCGTCATGGCTTGCATGACGCCCGCTGCCGAGGGCACACGCATCTCCATCATCGATCCTGAAGCCGCGGCCTTTCGCGCCGGTGTTATTCAGGGTTTGATGCAGAACCATCCGCACGACTGTCCTGTCTGCGACGAAGGCGGGGAGTGTCACCTGCAGGACATGACGGTCATGACCGGACACCGGTCACGCGTTTATAGCTTTGGCAAGAGAACGTTTCGCAATCAGTATCTCGGTCCGCTGGTGAATCATGAGATGAACCGCTGCATCCAATGCCAGAGATGTGTGCGCTTTTATCGCGAATACGCGGGTGGTGACGACCTGAACGCGTTTCATCTGCGCGACACGGTCTACTTTGGACGCCACGAAGACGGCGTTCTTGAAAACGAGTTCAGCGGGAACCTGGTTGAGATCTGCCCGACGGGTGTATTTACCGACGCAACACTCAAGCGCCACTACACACGCAAGTGGGACCTGCAGATGGCGCCGTCGATCTGTGTTCACTGCGGGCTTGGTTGCAATACTACTGCCGGCGAGCGATATGGCACGCTGCGCCGCATCGTGAATCGTTATAACCACGAGGTGAATGGGTACTTTCTTTGCGATCGTGGACGGTTTGGCTATGAGTTTGTGGAGAGCAATCAGAGAATTCGCCATCCACTGCTAAACGGTAAAGCAGCAACGAAAAGTGAGGCATTGGAACGATTCGCCGCCATACTGCGCGAGGGCAAAGTGTTCGGTATCGGATCACCACGGGCTTCCCTCGAGGGCAACTTCGCACTGCGCACACTGGTTGGCCCCGATCAGTTCTTCGCTGGAACTTCCGATCATGAGTTGCAGCTTCTTTCGACCATGCTCCGCATTCTGCGCGAGGGGCCGGCGCGATCACCGTCCCTTAATGAGGTGGAGCACTCGGATGTTGTGTTCGTGCTCGGCGAGGATGTCACAAACGTCGCGCCGATTATGGCTTTGCGGCTACGTCAGGCTGTGCGTCAGGCCCCCATGCAGATCGCGGAGAAACTGCACATTCCTGAGTGGCTCGACCATTCGGTGCGCGAGGCTGTGCAGGATGAGAAGGGGCCGCTCTACATTGCTTCTTCTTACGCGACGAAGCTGGACGACATCGCGACGGCGACATATTGTGCCGCGCCAGATGATCTGGCTCGCCTGGGTTTCGYTGTCGCCCACGCGATCGACCCCGATGCTCCCGTCGTGACGGGGCTACTACCGGATTTGGAGAAAATGGCGTCGGATATAGCTTCAGCGCTGCTTGGCGGGCAGCACCCGTTGGTTGTTTCCGGTACAAGCTGCGGCAGTCAAAGTGTCATAGAAGCGGCAGCGCAGGTTGCATGGGCGCTGTGCAAGGTGGGGCGCCACGCGGCTCTCAGCTTCACGGCGCCGGAGTGTAACAGTCTTGGTCTCGCGTTGATGGCGCCCCGTCCACTCTCAGAAGCTGTCTCCGCGATCAAAAGCGAACCGACAAACACGCTGGTCGTCCTGGAGAATGATCTGTTTCGCCGTGGCCCAGCAGACGTGGTGTCATCCCTGCTGAAAGGTGCCCGCCACCTTGTCGTGCTCGATCATCTGGATAACGCCACTACAGAGGCAGCCGAACTTGTATTGCCCGTAGGTACCTATGCTGAATCTGATGGAACGATCGTGAATAACGAAGGGCGCGCCCAGCGGCACTTCCAGGTGTTCGATCCCAGCACCGACGTGCAGGAAAGCTGGCGATGGTTACGCGAAGGAGCGATTGCAGCGGACCCTGAGAACGGGGCACAGTGGCAGAACCTCGACGGTCTCACTGCGGCTATGGCCTCAGAAATGCCCGTATTTGCATCGATTCCACGAGTTGCTCCATCCCGGAAAGCCGGCGGCAAGATCGCACGCGAGCCGAACCGGTACAGCGGTCGCACTGCGATGCTAGCCAATATCAGCGTGCATGAGCCAAAACCGCCTGACGATCCTGATTCTGCCCTGGCGTTCTCGATGGAGTCCGGGCCTGAATTGGCTCCGCCTTCGTTGATTCCTTTTTTCTGGGCGCCCGGTTGGAACTCCATTCAATCGGTCAATAAATTTCAAACCGAGGTAGGCGGTCCATTACGCGGCGGTGATCCCGGGATCCGTCTGATTGAGCCATCTCTTGAACGGAGCTGGAAGTATTGCTCTATGATTCCCGCGGCATTTCAGCGGCAGCCGGACCTGTGGATGCTGGTCCCGATTTTTCACATCTTCGGTTCAGAGGAATTGAGCCTCCGCGCACAGGGCATCGCTCAACTGTCCCCGCACCCCTATGTGGCGTTGAATCCAGTAGAGGCTTCGCAGAGTGGGGTGAGCGCGGGCGAGCGGATCAAAGTATCCATTGAAGGGTCGCTCTTCGAACTAGAGGTCATGTTGCGAGCCGACCTGCCTCGCGGTGTCGCCGGCTTGCCCGCTGGACTGTCGCCAGCCAAGGGTATCGTTCTGCCGGCTTTTTGCAGGCTTGCACCGATCCCGGCTGAACCATCCAGAGGTGCTCCATGATGCGGAATCTCTTTCCCTTTGTCATCATTGCGGTGGTTCTGTTTGTGGTGCTCAATCTATCAGCTGGATTGATCTGGGTGGAGCGCCGTCTGCTTGCCTTGTGGCAAGACCGATATGGCCCCAATCGTGTCGGCCCATTTGGGTTAGGACAGGTGGTAGCCGACTCGGTAAAGATGTTCACCAAAGAAGACTGGATTCCACCCTTTGCGGACAAGCCCGTCTTTGTTATCGCGCCCGCCATCATCGTTGCTACCGCACTGATCTCGTTCGCGGTTGTGCCTTTTGCTTCTGGATTTGTCATTGCCGACCTCGACGTTGGAGTCCTGTTTCTCCTGGCGATGTCCTCCTTGGGCGTTTACAGCATTGTTCTGGCGGGCTGGGCGTCGAACAACAAGTACTCGCTGCTTGGTGGCATCCGCGCTGCCGCGCAGATGTTGAGTTACGAGGTCTTCATGGGTTTATCCCTGTTAGGCGTGGTGATCCTGGCCGGTTCGTTCCGAATCTCGCATATCGTCGAAGCGCAGCGCGGGATGTGGTTCATTGTGCCTCAATTCCTCGGCTTCGTTCTGTTCCTGATCGCTGGCGTGGCGGAGACGCGTCGGCTGCCATTCGATCTTGCGGAAGCGGAGAGCGAATTGATTGCCGGCTTTCACTCAGAGTACTCCGGTATGAAGTTCGGCATGTTCTTCGTCGGGGAATACATCGGTGTGATTCTGATCTCGGCGAGCATTGCGTTGTTTTTCTTCGGAGGCTGGTTAGGGCCTGTGTTGCCCGGGCCGCTCTGGTTTGCTGCAAAGACGATGTTTTTCATCTGTCTATTCATCTTGTTTCGTGCGGCGCTTCCCAGGCCGCGATTTGATCAGTTGATGTCCTGGGGCTGGAAGGTGATGTTACCCCTGGCATTGTTGAATCTGTTGGTAACCGGGGCTGTTGTGCTTGCCCGGGCATAAAGGAGGTCCCCCGTGCTTAGTCTCGTGCGTTCTTTGTGGATGGTTTTGCTGCACACTTTTGCACGACGTGTGACCGTTCAGTATCCAGAGGCTGCCCCCGTCGACTCTCACAGCCTGATGCCTTGAAGATGAGCCATGATCACACTTTTCTATCTCGCGGGTACTATTGCCGTCATCGCTACACTGCTTGCCATCTCGCGGCGTCACGTGGTCCACGCACTGCTCTACCTGGTTGTGTCACTGCTTGCCATCGCCGTGGATTTCTATGTTCTGGGAGCGGCTTTTGTAGCAGCGCTTGAAGTCATGATTTATGCGGGCGCCATCATGGTGCTCTTTGTTTTCGTCGTAATGATGCTCAACGTCGCTGAGCACGCTATGGAAGTGGAACGCGGGTGGCTGAGACCTCGAAACTGGTATGGGCCTTCCACTCTCGCCGTGATCTTGTTGGCAGAGCTGGTTTACTGCGCCGTGACATCCGGCAGTACGCCTTCGCTGACGAACGCAGTGAGTCCAAAGCAGGTCGGCGTGGCGCTATTCAGGACTTATTGGATCGGGGTCGAACTCGTGTCCCTGTTGTTGATGGCGGGGTTAGTTGGCGCATGTCATCTGGGACACCGTGAAATTACGAGGGAGGAGGAGCGACATGCCACAGGTACCGATGCAGCACGCGCTGATTCTGGCAGCGATTTTGTTCGCGCTGGGTCTGGCCGGACTTCTGACGAGACGCAACCTGATCTTCACGCTCATGTGCATTGAGATCATGCTCAATGCGAGCGGCCTCGCCTTTGTCGCGGCCGGCTCCCGCTGGGGGCAACCGGACGGTCAGGTAATGTTTCTGTTCATTCTCGCAATGGCGGCAGCCGAAGTCTCAGTCGGGCTCGGCTTCGTACTCTTGTATCACAAGCGGCACGCCGCATTGGATGCGGACGCGGCCAGTGAGTTGAGAGGCTGATATGTTTCGACTGCTGTGGCTTGTTGCCGCCGTTCCGTTTGCAAGCGCTGGCTTGCTCGCGCTGTTCGGTTCCCGGTTGTCCCGGAGAATCATCGCAATCTCCGGGGCAGGTTCGATTGGATTTTCCGCAGCCCTTACTTTGTTGATCGGCGCAGAGTTCATTACGTCGCCACCTGCTGGCAACGCTTATGTCCAGCACTTGTGGACGTGGATGAGTAGCGGTGGATTCCAATCCGAAATCGCGCTCTATCTCGACTCTGTTGCGCTTCTTATGCTTCTGGTTGTTACGTTTGTCGGCTTCCTGATTCATCTTTATTCCGTTGAGTACATGCGTGAGGAGGAAGGGTACGCGCGATTCTTCGCCTACATGAACCTCTTCGCGGCGTCGATGATCACACTTGTGTTAGCGAATAATCTGCTTCTGCTGTACTTGGGATGGGAAGGTGTCGGACTCTGCAGCTTTCTGCTGATCGGTTTCTGGTATCGGGATCCAGTGAACGTTCGCGCCGCGAGTAAAGCCTTTATCGTGACTCGGGTTGGAGATACCGCCTTCGCGGTGGGGCTGTTCCTCTTGTTTACCCGATTGGGAACGCTGGACATTCAGGAGTTGATGCATCGTGCCTTAGTACAGTGGAGCTCGGGCAGTGGCATCGCGGTGGCGGCGGCAGCGCTGCTGCTGGGAGGAGCCGTCGGTAAATCCGCGCAGCTACCGCTTCAAACCTGGTTGCCGGACGCGATGGCCGGCCCCACGCCGACGAGTGCACTCATTCATGCCGCGACGATGGTGACCGCGGGAGTGTATCTGATTGCACGTACGCATGTGCTCTTTACGCTGGCTCCTCCTGTCCAGCTTGCTGTGGCGATCATTGGAACCGCCACGATGCTTCTGGCGGCTTTCAGCGCACTTGCCCAACGGGATATGAAACGCGTGCTTGCGTACTCCACCATCAGTCAGATCGGTTACATGTTCCTCGCGCTTGGACTGGGCGCCTGGTCGGCGGCCATGTTCCACCTTATGACGCACGCGTTCTTTAAGGCACTCCTCTTTCTGGCTGCCGGAGTCGTCATTCATGCGGTACACGAGCAGGACCTCTACCGCATGGGCGGGCTCCGCTTCGAGCTGCGACTCGCATTCTGGTCGTTCGTGATTGGCGGATCGGCGCTGGCAGGCCTGCCGCTGATCACCGCTGGCTTTTTCAGTAAGGACCTCATCTTGTGGCAGTCCTGGGCGGGTCCAAATGGAAATGTGTTGTTCTGGATCGCAGGCATGACGGGAGCTATGCTTACCTCGCTTTACACGTTCAGACTGATTTCGCTGGCGTTCTATGGCCCGCAGCAGTCACACGTCAAAGCGGAAAGCGGCCTCCTGGTTCGCATCGTCCTGGTCGCACTTTGTGTTTTATCGCTCATGGGTGGATATGTGGATACTCCTCCACACTTTGGCGGCGCACCGGCACTCTCGAATTTTCTAAGCAGCGCATTGCCTCCGCTCGAGGAAGTTCATATAGGGCCGATCACCGAGAGCATTACGGCGCTCTGCGCCAGTTTGTCGTTCGGACTCGGCCTTGCGCTGGCGTACCTTCTCTATGGACCACAGCGTTCGCGTGTGCCCGCTCAGGGTTTCCTGCCGAAGCTCTGCCTCGCAGGGTTTGGCTTCGACCAAGTGTATGACCGGCTGTTCGTCCGCCCGCTCCAATGGCTGATTCGGAAGAACAAGAGCGACATTGTGGATGTGCCGGTCCGTGGCTTGGGGCAGATTGCCGTACTTGGCTATCGTGCTTCGCGGCAGATGCAGACTGGGCGTGTGCGCCGGTATGCAATGGGACTTGCTATGGGAACTGCCGCGATCCTTGCGATCGCATTCTTTGCTCGATGAGGTGTCGTGATGATCCTGCTCAGCCTGATTTTGATTCTTCTCGTCGGCGGTATCTCATCGGGGATCGTCGCCCGTCGACATATAACAGCAGCGCGTTGGGTCGCCGTGGCAAGCGTGGGAGCAAATCTGGCGGTCACCATCGGTTTGTGGATTACCCGCACTGGGCAGTCGCAGCCGGCGACGCGCCGCTGGTTGGAAGAATGCAATTTAAATTGGATTTCGCAGTTTGGTATCCGTTTCCATCTGGCCCTTGATGGTCTTAGCCTGGCGTTGTTGGTCCTGACCTACTTTCTAGGCATCATGGCCATTCTTTCGTCCTGGACGGAGATCCGGCAGCGAGTTGGTTTCTTCCATTTCAATCTGCTTTGGGTGCTGGCAGGCATAACCGGTGTGTTCCTGGCTGCGGACCTGTTCGTCTTCTACCTGTTCTGGGAGCTGATGCTGGTGCCAATGTACCTGCTGATCGCCATATGGGGTCACGAACGGCGGATATATGCTGCAACGAAGTTCTTTCTTTTCACGCAGCTTAGCGGTCTGCTGATGCTGATAGCGATTATTTCGCTGGCGGTTCTCCACCAGCACGCGACTGGCGTTTTCACCTTCGATTACGAACATCTGCTCAACACACCGTTGTCGCCCCGTTCAGCACGTCTACTGATGCTTGGATTCTTCGTTGGGTTTGCGGTGAAGCTGCCCGCGTTCCCATTCC
>NZ_JBFRCY010000243.1:0-5796 GCF_052113305.1 Terriglobus sp. YAF25 | reverse complement strand
CCCTGCACCTGGGTTTGTGTGCCCTGTTGAACCTGGGTGCTGGTGCCCTGGCTTCCTACGCTATTTGGTGCGGTCTGTTGTGCGACAGCCACCGCGGAAACGAGGAAAAGGGCCGGGAGAATCGTGGAAGACATAGTTCACCTCCGATCTCATAAGACACATGCTCCTCAGGCTGGTGTTGCCTGCGATGCGCCTTTTCCGGAATCTGCATCTTATGTCATGAAAAACGTCATGGCTCTTCGATCCTTCCAGGGGTTTATCCGCGTTGTGTGTTTGTCGTTGTTGCTTCCATTTCTAGGCGCAACTGCGGCAAATGCTTACAGTGTGTTGTCGCATGAGGAAGTCGTCGACATGGCATGGACACCCTATCTGGTCCCCCTGCTGCAGGCCCGCTACCCCGGGCTGACAGCCGATCAACTGCGGGAAGCACACTCCTATGCCTACGGAGGCTGTTTAATCCAGGATCTGGGCTACTACCCATTTGGGAACAAGTTCTATTCGGACATGCTCCATTACGTCAGGACAGGCGCCTTCGTTGAGGCTTTGTTACACGATGCTTCCAATGCGGATGAGCTGGCGTTTGCACTGGGAGCGCTGGCGCACTATACGGCCGATGCGGTGGGCCATCCTTATATCAACCGGCTGACCGCGGAAGAAAATCCAAAGCTGAAAAAGAAGTATGGAGATGTGGTGACCTACGAACAGGCCAAGGTCGCGCATGTCCGTACGGAGTTTGGTTTCGACGTTGTAGAGGTTGCGCATGGCCGCTACTCCCAGGACAACTACCGTGACTTCATCGGCTTTCAGGTTGCGAAGCCGTTGCTCGACCGTGCTTTTGAAGAGACCTATGGAATGAAGCTCAAGGACCTGTTGCACGATGAAGACCATGCCATTACCACCTATCGCAACGCGGTCTCAGAGCTCATCCCAAAGATGACGGTCGTCGCCGCGACCGCCTATGCGAAGCAGATTGAGAAGGAGAATCCGGGCTTCAACAAACGCAAGTTCATCTATCGGCTTCGGCGCACGGAGTTCGAAAAGTCGTGGGGGCGCGATTACTCGAAGCCGAGCTTCGGAACCCGCTTTCTGGCTTTTCTGGTGAAGCTGCTGCCGAAGATCGGTCCCCTGAAGGTGCTAAAGCCGACGATTCCCAACGCGACACAGCAGGATGGCTACATCAAAAGCGTGAATCAGACCGTCGACCGCTATGGCGAGTATCTGAAGCAGCTTGCATCCGGCAATGGCCAAGCCGATAAGGCAGAGATCTCCACTGTTGCACTGGCGTTGGGCGGTGCGAATCTCGACACTGGCGATCTAATGCGGCTCGGGCAATATCGCCTGTCCGATCAGACCCATGAGCGGCTGTTGCACGAATATCTGAAACCGAACGCCGAGCCCGTGCCCCCAACCGTTCTGGAACACCTGGTGCACTTTTATGCCGACGCTCCTGCCGGCGAGAACCATGTGACGCAAAAGGATATGGACCGCATTCACCTCCAGCTTGCAACCCTTCAGCAGCGGATGGCAGCCGGGCAGGCTAAGGTATCGAATTGATTTCCCATAACCACGCGACGCGTGCAGATTGCGTCCAACAAAAGTAAGGTTGAATAGCTAGAGCAATTCTCCTAATACTGTGGTGTTGGAGAAATCTGTGGATGCCGTTTTCTTCGGAGGAAAACGGCGCAGACTGCAAGACACTTCGCTCTACACCTTTAGGAGAACTGCTCTATGGTCTTCCTTCGCCGCATGTTGGCAGTCGCTGCGCTGGCGTCTTCCCTGAGCGCAGGTGCGCAGATGTTGTCCCGTCCTGGCTGGGCGGGCTCGGGCATGTCTTCCGATCCATGGTGGCAGCATGCTGTCATCTATGAGATCTATCCCCGCAGCTTCCAGGATTCCAACGGCGACGGCATTGGTGATCTGAAGGGGATTACGCAGCGGCTGGATTACTTGCAATCACTTGGAGTAGACGCCATCTGGCTCACTCCTATCTATCCCTCCCCGCAGGTCGATTTCGGCTACGACATCTCGGACTATACGGCCATCGATCCGCAGTACGGCACCATGGAGGACTTCGACAACCTGGTGCAGGAGGCAAGCCGCCGCAATATCCGTGTCCTGATGGATCTGGTGCTCAACCACACCTCCGATAAGCACGCGTGGTTTGTGGAATCGGCATCGAGCAAGGACAACCCAAAGCGTGACTGGTACGTGTGGCGCGATGGCAAAGGAGCGGGTGCCGACGGCAAGCCCGCACCGCCGAACAACTGGCAGAGCCTCTTCGGTCACTCGGCCTGGCAATACGACGAGAAGACCGGACAGTTTTACTACCACTGCTTCTATCCGCAACAGCCTGACCTGAACTGGCGTAACGCGGCAGTGAGGCAGGCGATGTTCGATGTGGCGCGTTTCTGGCTCAATCGTGGCGTCGCCGGCTTCCGGCTCGATGCCATCGATACCTTGCTCGAAGACCCATCGCTGGCTGATGCGAAGGAGTCTCCGGGAACGAATGCCTTCGGAGACCCCAACGTCGACCACTCGCCGCAGATGGGGTTGCCGGAGATACACGGCATGCTGCGGGAGTTGCGCTCTGTGATCAACAATGCACCGGGGCAGCGTCTTCTGGTCGGTGAGATCTACACGAAGAGTGCCGCAGAACTCGCCGGTTGGTATGGCGCAAAGAACGACGAGCTGCAACTGCCCATGGATACAGGCGTGGGCTTCACCAACAAGCTGGATGTCACTGCCTTCCGCGAGAAGCTGGAGGCGGCGCAGACACAGCTCCACGGCAACGCGCCTTTGCTGGTCTTCGACAATCACGACAATCCGCGTAGTTGGGATCGCTATGGAGATGGCCAACACAACAAAGAGATTGCACGTGTGCTGGCGACGATTCTGCTGACCTCGCGCTCCGCATCGCTGCTGTATTACGGGCAGGAGCTCGGCATGGTCACAGCAACACCGGAACGTAAAGAGGATGTAAAAGATCCGATCGGCGTTCTTGGTTGGCCAAAAGAGAAGGGCCGCGACGGCGAGCGGACTCCAATGCAGTGGGATGGCGGAGCGGAAGCCGGCTTCAGCAAAGCGGCAAAGACCTGGCTGCCGATTCCGACGTCGTCGATGACGGTGAACGTCGAGGCCGAGCAGAAAGACGACCGATCGCTGCTGAAGTGGTACGAGCAGTTGATTGCGCTACGACGCAGCCGGCGCGCCATGCGCGAAGGCCAGCAGATCTTCTTGAACCACGATGCAGACAACGCGCTCGTCTGGGTTCGCAAACATCAGGGAGTAACTGCCACCTCACCGGCAGTCGTAGTGGCCTGCAACTTCTCTGATAAACCGGTCACGCTGCATCTGAAGAGCGAGATCGCGAAGCTCGGTCTCCGCGGCCAGTTCCTGCGCAGCCTGATGCGCAGCGACTACGGCATGGGACCAATGAACCTCGATGCCGTCAAGCTGGAGCCGTACGGCGTGTATATCGGGGAAATTCATTATTAGTTGAATGGTTGATTGGTTGAATAGTTGAATGGTGATGCTGCGGTGAGGCGAAGTCTTATAGCTCACCCAGAACTACCATTCGACTATTCAACTATTCCACCATTCAACTTGCCATAAGCGTCGTACACTCGCTCAAACACCGCATCCCAGCTGCAATGCAAGGCATACTCGCGTGCCGCAAGGCGCATACGGGCCAGGGTGGTGGGCTCGCGTAGAAGGCGTTCGATGGCGTCAGGGAAACCTTCATCGGTGGCGATGTAGCCGGTCTCGTCGTTACGCACGATGTACTTGGGGCCGCCGTCCGGTGTGACGACAGCGGGTACTCCGCTGGCGAGTGCTTCCAGCACGACGTTGCCGAAGGTGTCGGTATGCGACGGGAAGACCATCACATCCATGTCGGCGTAGGCGGTGGCAAGGGCTGCGCCCTTCAGGACGCCGGGAAACTCGGCCCGGGGCAGGGCGGCTTTGAGCAGAGCGTCTTCTGAGCCATGACCGATGACCAGGAACCGGAAGTTGGTGATGCCCCGTGATTCGAGGGCGCGCTGAATGACGGGCAGCAGTGCAACGTTCTTCTCCACGGAGAGCCGGCCGACGAAGCCGAGAACAAACTCTTTGTCGTCGAGCGGACGGGTGCGATATGCGGGAGAGAAGGTAGCGGTCTCCACCCCCCGTTGCATCAGGTGACAGGGCTTGCCGGTGGCGTTGGTGAGCAGCGTGCACAGCTCATCGTTGGGCGCGAAGAGGACCTTGGCCAGGCGATAGAACCGGGCCGTGGCGTTCAATGCCGCGTCTTGTACCGTACGTTCGGTCGCTTCTTTGGCGCGGGGAGAGAAGAAACGCGTCAGCCATTCAGCACGGCGGGCAGCATATTCGTGCACGTTGGTGTGCCAGCTTGCCGCCAGCGGAATGCCCATTCGCCAGGCGAAGATGGCGCCGAGGATGCCCTGTTCGCTGGGACCGGTGATGTGGATGATGTCGGGGCGGAAGGTCTCCAGCCGTAGCCGCACCGTGCGCATATGGCGCAGGAAGAGGGTATCGAAGGCCAGGTCGCGTTCCATGGGAACGGAAGCGAAGCTGCGCCGCAGCTCCAGCGTCTGCACGCTGCCGTGCTCTTCAAAAGCAATCTCCCGCGATCCGGCGCGGACACACAGAAAGGGAAGTTGGTGACGTTCGGCAAAGGCCTGGAAGTTGCGGCTGGTATGGGCGACGCCATTGACTTCATGAAAAGAGTCCGGAAAATAGGCGACGCGCTGCCTCATGCAAGCTAGCGTAACAGTCCTCCGTCTATGCTGTGTGTAGCCTGCATGATCACGGAATCTTCAGCGCCACCCTCCACCACGCTTCACGGCGCCCTGGTGGATATTCTCCGCAACCCCGGCCAGCACCTCCTCAGGGAGTGGAACTGGAAGGCAGCTCTCTTCAGTGCAGCGCTACGCGCGCCCATCTTCTTTATCTCTGACCATCACGCCGCCGCCGGCCAGGCGCTCGGCGCCATGCTGACCGAAGCTGTATTTGCCGCTGGATTGGGCGGTTTTCTTGGCTCCATCATTCAACGTCTGCGCGATGCCCGCCCACTCTGGGCCACGGCGTTGATCATGCTGGTGGCGATTCCCGCAGCGCTCRTCGGCGTGCAGTATGTGGTGCACACCTGGGTCTCACCCCAGAAGATTCGCGGCAGCCTGGTTGCCAGTTTTCTGCTGGCCGCGCTGTCGACCGGCTTCAACTGGTTCGCGATGGAACAGGGAGCGATCCTCACGGATGGCCAGGCCGACTCGCTCGGAGCTGACCTGCAGCACATCCCCCTCATTATTTACCGGTTTTTAATGGCGGGGCCTAGGGCGCTGTTTGGGAACAGGTTGAATAGTTCAATAGTTGAATAGCGCCAGGGGCATCGAAGGCGAACCTCGGACGGGTGCCCCATCCATTGCGTAGCAATGGGGGGGGATATCTCGCGAAGCGAGATCGCTTCTCTCACTTTGGTTACGGACAGAAAAGTATGGGGTAGAGAAGCGGATTTCTCCGCTTCCTCTGGTCGCTACGAAATGACAAACAAAAAGACGGTTCGAGCTTCGCTCGAATATCCCACTCACGCTTTTGCGTGAATGGGGCACCCAGCGTTGTGGCTCCCGCGCTTGTCGATAGGCCAACTAGCAACTAGGGTGTATCGACAAATTGCTGGAGGTGTAACCACGAGCATGCGAGGGCGACGGTAGCAGCGAAGCAAGCAGCGTATTTGCAGTATCTTGTGGCGAACCTTCTGAACTGTTTGAGTCTGTTGAAGCATCGTTCGATGCGGTTTCT
>NZ_JBFRCY010000242.1:0-6999 GCF_052113305.1 Terriglobus sp. YAF25 | reverse complement strand
CGTTAAACCACTTCACTGTTCCCTGTTCCATGTTGCAAATTCCTTGTGCGGATAGAGTTTTGACGCTGAATCCAAATGGGGTTCGGCAGAGGTGTACCTTTGCTTCAGACCAATCTGTTTCAAACGATTGCCTGTAGCGTACCACAAGAATCAATGTCAAGCGCAACACCTTTGCTAACAGAAATTCGTCTCCACCGTCCCTCGTTTCCTTATAAAAATCATGGACCTAGCGCCGGGTGGCCTTAACAGACGACGTGGCCGGCTCTCGCCGTTAACCTTTTCTTTAACCTCCGCAAGCCCATCGCCTTCCCGTCCCGCGTCACTCCGCGTGTGGTCGTACAAAGGGTGGAATGGCATCCAGCTGGCCTCCATTCTGGACCTCGGAGGGAGGAAGACCCGACGGTCCGGATGGTTACTTTCGTAGTGTCGCAGCCACGGTAAGGGTCGCCGTCGTCGCAACGGAAAAGACCAGTGGCGCCAGAAAGAAATAGCGCCAGGTCATGGCGGTAATGACGGCAAGCGCGATCGCCAGGCTCCAGCGGACCAGTTTCAGCCGGGAGAGCGTCTCCTGGGGCAGACCCGCCATCTGCCATGCCACAACGGCAGCGAAGAGCATCATTACGGTGACGAACAAGCCAAAGCCGACGTAGAAATCCCAATAGCTCCGAAGGAAACCGTCCGCCGGGAAGTACACGGTCTGCATGCCGGCCACTACCGGCTTCACGGTCTCAGGCCATACGTCGGTTTTGCGGAAGCCCAGCGTGTGGCCGGCGGCGAACAGGACGAGCAGCAGGGAAGAGCCGCGGTACCACCAGGTCGCTCTCATTGCGCCTCTCCTCGGCTGTCGATGGTCTCGTTCCTCTCCACGAAGGCCTGCATCCAGCCGAGCACGCGTATCCAGCCCTGGGCATGCGATTCACGTACCGCAGAGGCATCACCGAAGGCAGAGTGACGGACTTTTACCAGGGTTCCACCGTCTTGTGACAGGAGGTCGAAGCGTACCAGTGTCGGCCGTTCACCGTCCCAACTCGGTTTCCAGGTGTGAACCAGGAGATGGGGAGGGGCGACCTCCAGGTATTCTCCGCCGACGTGAAACGACGTGCCGTCGGCACCAGCTCCTTCACTACGCCATTGGCCACCCGGACGAATCTCTCCGTTCCAGGATGTGACGCGGTATTGAGCCGGAGTTCCCCACCACAGAGGCACTTTGGCCGGGTCGGTCAAAGCCTGAAAGATTTTGTCGGCCGGCGCTGCGATAAAGATCTCAAGTTCGATGGAATCGCTGACTGTTGTCTCTGTCATCTGCTTACTCTCCCTTCCYGTTTCTGGTTCTTGGGCGTGTGCCGTGATGGCTGGTCTGGGCGATCTTGGGTGCTGCGAACTCCATCTCGACCATCGCCTTCAGGTTGCCCAGGCTTTGCGTCCAGAAGACGCGATATTTCTCAAGCCAGCTTTCGACTGCGCGTAGAGGTTCAGGATTCAGTTCATAAATCCGGTTACGGCCTTCTCGTGTCTCCCGCACCAGGTGCGCATGCCGAAGCAGACGAAGATGCTTGGAGATGGCGGGCCGTGAGACAGGAAAGGCTTCGGCGATGGCTCCGGCAGGCTTCCTTCCCTCCCGTAACAGGTCGAGCATGGCCCGCCGGGTTGGATCAGCGATGGCCTGAAACGAGGCTATAGGCGAATATGTAACCGATCGGTTCCTCATTAATGCGTAACTGTACGGTTACGCGTTTCCTGTGTCAACCGGAAAATGCATGGGATGGGGATCGTCCCTCTTCTGAAGCTCCGTGGCCCTAGGCCGCAGCTGTCCAGCACAGCCTGTATCAGCCACCACATCCCCGGCATGCTGAGCACCATGCCGGCGAACGCCCAGCCGAAATGCAGATGTTCTACGGCGCGAAAGACAGCCCGTACGCCGTCGACACCGTACCCTCCGTCTTCATAACGAATGCGTCGTAGCCGCCGTGTGGGATGGGCTTCCGCCGGCATGATCACCAGACCGCGAGCTTCGTGCCTGGTGAACCATCGCCGCACCTCGTTACAGGGGCCGCACTCTCCGCTGATCCATAACGTCGCCGGCTGACCTCCGGGAGTGAGGTAGGGCTTCCATCGAGGCAGCCAGTTGTGGACTTCAGCGCGGTACTGCAACCAGGGCAGGCCGAAGCGTGTACGCAGGTCTTCTGCTTCGTCCCAGGTGGCGAGTCCAGCGCTATAGAGGATGCCGCATATTGCTCCCAGAGCAAGCCAGAGGCTGTGCAGCATTGCTGCCCACGCCAGCATGACCAGGGCACAGCTCAACTGCATGGGGTTGGCGACATAGCGGTAGATCCCGCTGGTGACGAGCCTGCGAGGCGGGTCGAAGGGAATCGGTGTACCTTCTCCTCGCTCTCCAAACTCGCGTGCAGCCGCGACGCCGATGACCCCCAGCAACAGAATTGCCTGGATTTCGACGGAGAGAATGGCATGTGCGAGGCGTGAGTCAGTGGTTGGCAATGCATTCCAGCCGCCGCTGCGTATGACAAAGACACACTCCGGCAGAAGCAAGAGCACGACCATGCCGGCCATGACGACCTGCATCCACGCACGCCGCAGGGGATGCCGCTCCGTTACGGTCCACTCGCCAAGCAGAAGTGCGGGAACCAGTCCTATGAGTACAAAGAGAGCTTCGCCCCAGAGCCAGGTGGGAGATAGAGAAAGTACCGGAGCACAGTAAGGCATGGCCAGCAGATCGAAGCCGATCAGAAGCAGGATTCGCCACCGCAGGGGAAGTTGACCGAGCAGCAGCGAGGGAACGGCTCCCCACAAGACCGTCCAGCCGAGATACATCTCGACCGGCATTCCGCGCACTGCCGGACCTGCGGTATGGAAGCTCCACCACCCAGTGCGTGTGTTCATGAGCTGCAGCATCCACAGTACTGGTAAAACCCAGAGAGTTTGGACCAGGACGGTTGCTCCGAGCCGTTGCCGCATCCACTTTTTGGTATTGCAGGTGAATAGCAGCCAGCCGGCGGCGGCCGCAACAATCGGGACGTACAGTGCGGCGATGCGGACGAGGATCTCGCGGCTCATCGCGGCTCCGCATCGGCGACGATCAGGTAGTCCGCAGCCTGTTTTACGGCGAACCGCTCCCACGGGCCAAAGTACCAGGCCGGATCGAGCCTCCGCGCAAACTGGATCGTCCATCGCACTTCGGTTCTTCCGGGAGAGACCTCCCGCCAGCGAACTTCGCTGACCTCCCAGGCCATCCACTGCCGCAGATGAGAATCATCGCTGACGCGTTCGAAGCGAACATATCCGGGACCTGTCTTCGCGACACGAAGCACCAGGTCTCCGGGACCGTCGCTCTCCGCTCCGCTGAAGTGAATATGTCGCATGTCATCGATTGCCAAGCCGGTACCCTGCACGGCTAGCGGGCGAGGGAAGCCGATACGGAGGAAGAGGGGAAGAGGTGTCTCTGGCCGCAGACCGGCGCCAAGCACCCTCTCAACGTCGGCTGGACTGCCGCGCACGATCCGTACTGAGGTAACACTCTCGCTTCGCGGGAATGAGAGTGTAGGAGTCACGCCTTCCAGAGCCATAGGAAGCAGCGCCAGCCAGGCCCAGGCGCGCAGACGACCTTGCTCTCGCTTTTCCGTGCGCTTTCTGGAGTAGTCAAAGCAAGCACCGATTACCAAGCCGACCAGGAAAAAGAGGGGTGAGGCGAAGAGGATGCATAGGTAGCCCTCCCCCGCCAGCGGGGCCACCGTCAACAGTACGATTGCGATGCCCTTTACGATTGCACCTTTGGCCGATTTCGTCTTTGGAGCTAGGGCCAGCAGAAGAGCCAGAACAATGGGTAATCCACTGTGCCGGAGTTAGCCCGTCAGACTCCTTGTCCAATTCATCTCCCCACATCGTCTCACCTCGTTTTGAACACGTTCAGTATTCGTCCGCGCAGGTCGGCTGTCAATGAATTTGTGAACATGTTCAAAAAAAATAATTCGCGGAGAATGAAGGGGAAAGATTGGTTCGATTAGCTGCGCTTGATACCAGCGGCGGAGATCATGCGCCCCGTAACACCCTTCTCGGCACGGTGTGAGAAGAAGCGGTCCGTCTGGTGAGCGGTGCATTCACCGAGGACGGTGATGTTCTGGGCGGTGAGGCCGGAGTCGAAGAGCTGGCGTCGATTCGCCTGCCACAGGTCCACATTACGTCCATGGAAGAGCGTCTCGGCATATGGCCAGCGATCGCGGAAGGTATCGCGGACCTCGTCGCCGACCTCGAAGCAACACGGGCCGATTCCCGGTCCGATAGCGGCCAGCATCTCCGCCGGTTGCGAGCCGAACTCAGCATGCATGCGCTGGGCACCGGCTTCGACGATACCGGCAACAGTGCCTCGCCATCCCGCATGAATGACACCCACGGCGCGATGAACCGGGTCTACCAGGATGACGGGAATGCAGTCAGCTGTCTGCACTCCGATGAGCATGCCCGGTTCGTTGGTGATCAGGCCATCGCCCTCAAGGACCGCTCGGCCTTCCGCGGTCTCCAAAGGTGTCAAGCCGAAGTGCACCCGGTTAATGACAACGCCGTGTGTCTGGCGCGTAAGCACGGGAGCGATCCCGTGCTCCTGTCTCACCGTAAAGGCAAAGCTGCGGCGGTTTTCTGCAACGGAGGCATCGGTATCTTCCTGCGTCCAGCCGAGATTCAAGTCGCCGGTACGTCCGTAAACGTTAGAGACGCCCCCCAGCCGGGTGCTGAATCCATGCCATAACCAATCGAAGTCCCATGTCTGCAGAATGCTCATGGAAATGATCTTAAAGTGGAAGACCCTCCTTCCGGAGGGTCTTGAGAGGCAGTGAGGGAGGGGTATAGGAAGTGAGTAGAAGATGTGTGTCCGCAAGGGACAAAAAGCTAGGATTCACTGCATCAGGTGGGGACTACTTAGAATTTGCCTCTGAACTTAACCTTGCAGTCAGCAATAAGCATGCCACTGTTTTCCACAGGATAAGTGCTGTTGTTTCAATCCTAGCTTAAGATGGCCATGATTTGGTGGCAAATATTTGCCATGTTTAGGCTATCAAGTGCCGCTTTGTTGTTTCATCCCGATCGATCTGCTCAATCTTGCTTCGCAGCGACCGGTAGCTGATTCCCAGCCGCTGTGCAGCCAGTTTTCGGTTCCAGCGCACAGCTTCGAGGGTCTCCAGAATCAGGCGTCGCTCTGCCTGCCAGGCCGCTCGTCTCCCGACCTCAAGCAAGTTTGTACCGAACGGCTGACGGACGGCGGCCGGTTCAGGTGAGGGCAAAGGTGCGGTGGCCAGTGGAGCTGGAGCAGTAAGCGGGACTGAAGCCGTGTGTTGGCTGCGGGAGGTGAGCTCGCGCAGAATCTGGGTCTCGCCGCCGACGATGACGAATCGTTTGCACAGGTTTTCGAGCTCGCGGATATTGCCCGGCCAGGAGTAGGTCAGCAGAGCGGCCATCGCCTCCTGGGAGAAGGAGGCCTGCTCACGGCCATAGATGGTGGCGTACTTGTCGAGAAAGTGGCTAGCCGAAGAGCTCGCTTTCGAGCAGGTCGTCAGGAATGGCGGCGCAGTTGACCTTGACGAAGGGTTTGCCGGAGCGGCGCGACTGTTCGTAGATCATCCGCGCGACAACATCTTTTCCCACGCCGCTCTCACCGCGAATCAACACGGTGGCGCTGGTCGTGGCCACCTTCGAGATGGTGTCGCGAATCTCGGACATGCGGGGGTGGTTGCCGAAGAGCACTGGCAGGCCTTTGGACTCCGGGGGCCTTGGCTGTGTGGTCAGAAGACCGCGGAGGCTTTGGCGTATCTCGTCCGGACCGGCGGGAAGGGTGATGAGTTCTTTTGCGCCGGCCTTGGAGGCGGCAAAGGCGAGGTCGGCGCGTGCGGAACGGAGCAGGACGATGATGGGTGTTCCGGTCACCCCGTCGCAGATGTTGCGGAGCACTGAGAGGTCGTCCTCGACCTCTACCAGAAGAGCATCCGCCGGTACGCCGCGCCAGTGGTCGGAATCGATGAGCGTAAGCGCGAATTCGGGAGCCAGCAGGGCATGCTGTATAGCGGCTGACGCGGCCTGAGACGCCAGGATGGCGGCCACGCGGGTTGGCAATGTCTGGCTCATGACGAACGGAGTGCTGGAGCATTTTCCCTGTAGGTCCAGAGTAGGGCTTCCGCATCCAGGGGGCGTTTTCTGCAATGAAAACGCCGCTGCACGCCTCTCTGGGATACCCAGCAACCGGGAAATGCTCTAAGCGCATTTTATGCGGAAATACAGAGCGATTGGGAGTTTGTGGAGGGGGCGAATAAGAGTCTATGCATCAATGGCTTGCATCCAAAGCCCAGCGACGATACCATACGCGCGATTAGAAAAATGACTTCTTCCTCACCGAACCTCGCCCTGCAGTCGCTGCGTTCGCGTCTTGGCCGTGTCTGCGTTGCTCTGCAGGGTGCAAGCCCGGCCGAGCTTTTCCAGAAGGCTGAAGCTGCGGCTCCGGAGCATCCGTTTCTGGAGTTCCGGCTGGATTCACTGCCGAATCCCGCTGCCGCATTACCGCGCCTGAAAGCGTTTCTGGAAGCAAATCCTCTAGTGACCGCGATTACTACCTGCCGCCGGAAACCGAATGGCGGTGGATTTACAGGAAGCCTCTCAGAGGAGGCAGAGATCCTGGCAAAGGCAGCGGCAGGCGGAAGCCAGTTGATCGATCTTGAGATCGAGTCGGCCGAAGCGATGAAGCATGCCGACCTGGACAAGCTGCGGGCGGCCGGTGCTGCAATCATCATCAGCTATCACGATTTTGAAACGACCCGCGACCTCGATTCCGTCTATGAACGGATCCAGAAGTTCCAGCCGGACTTCATCAAGGTGGTGCCGACGGCGCGTTCGCTCGCGGATAACCTGACGCTGTTCTCGTTTCTGGAGAAGTACGGTGAGGCGGGGAATGTCATCGGCATCTCGATGGGAGAGTACGGTGTCATCTCGCGTGTGCTGGGTGTG
>NZ_JBFRCY010000241.1:0-5823 GCF_052113305.1 Terriglobus sp. YAF25 | reverse complement strand
GCGCACGCCAGCGCGCATCCCAACAGGGCGGCGAGGCGGGTCTTCCGAATTGGGTGCATCGTCGTCATGGTTACTTCTTCTCTTCCTTACTTGCTTCTTTTGCGAACTCAAGCTTCTGCTCGCGCTCCGCAATGCGCTCCTGCTCAAAACCGCTACGGGCAAATCCCGTGGTCAGCGGAGCTGTCACGACCGGAGTATCCACGCCCACCATCTTCGCCACAGTCGTGGCAGCCTTGGCATCGGCAGCCAGGGGAAGTCCGCGTTCGGCGGTCAGTTCAATCGCACGGTCGATCGGAATGCGAACCGAGTTCGGCATGCCCTGCACCTGCGAGTAGTTCTCCAGCAGCAGGTCTTCCCTGGCGTGCAGATCGCTCGAGCTCTGGTTGCCGTCGTCAGGATCGAGACGCGGTCCAGGAAAAGTCTTCACGATCTGCGAGGCAGAGCGCTGCTCAAAGACCGGGTTCGAAGTCAGACCATCGCTTGTCTTCGCCGGTGCGTACTGTTGGTGCCACTTGTCCAGCGGACCATCATCCTTGGCAATCTGGCTGTTCACCAGGCGGCCAATGAAGAAGCAAACCACGAAGAAGACCGCTACGAAACCGGCCAGGCCGCCAACGAAGACCAGAATGCCGCTGACGTTGACGTCGGTAACTTCATAGCCCGGATGCTCAGGATCATTCACCTGAGGATGCGGATTCGGATTCAGGGTATCCCCGTCGTTCTGATTGGGCTTAATGTGCATGCTCGGGCTCCAGAATCTCTTCGGTGTGCGGGTCGTTCACAACAACCAGCGGACGCGACATCAGCGTCGTCAGGTAGTACGCCATCCAGATGGCCACGATCGCCACCGGGACCGTGACGTAGGCCAGGATGCTGAAGTTGCCGCTCAGGTGCAGGTTGTGGGCCGCATCCGGGAAGTTCGGCTCAATCAGCCAGAACAGGTCGAAAGCACGGGCGAAGATCATCCAGCCAGTCAGGGCCAGCATCTTCGACTTCGAACGCTTCAGGTCCTTCGACAGTAGCAGGACGAATGGGATCACCCAGTGGAAGATGAAGTCACAGGTGCAGATCACCCACCATCCACCATTGATACGGTTCAGGTACCAGGGAAGCTCTTCTGGCTGATTGCCCGACCAGATGATCAGGAACTGGGCAAATGCCAGATAGATGTTCAGCATGACGAAGCCAAGCATGAACTTACCGAGGTCGTACTGCTCAGTCTTGCGGAGGATCGTCGCCATCGGCTCATACTTCGAGAGCCGGATCGACGTGTGGACTGCAGCCGCCAGCACAACATATCCCTGGCCGACCAGGAAGAGCAGGCCCCACACCGACGAGTACCAGGTCACATCCAGCGCCATGATCAGGTCGATGGCTACGATCGTCAGCAGAGCGACGTAGATCAGAACGCCGATACCTGACAGATTTTCGAACTTGATGCGCCAGCGGTCGTAGCTGCCCTGCGATCCCCGCTCAGGATCGGCCTCGCGCTCGAGCGACCACTTGTTCAGGAAGTAGGTAAAGGCTCCCATGATCGCAAAGACCACAACAAACTGCACGACAACGCTGGCTGGAGAGAGCATCGGCCGCTTGAAGTTGAGGGCGTGAGCCTGGGCTTCGGTGAGCAGCTTGGACTTCAGGCCTTCTTCTACCGCCTCAAAGGTCGGGAAGGCGGCCCAGAGATACAGCTTCTTGGCGAAGACAAGGATCGGGATCACCAGGAGGATGACCAGGGGAAGCGTACGCGTCATTGCTTCCAGCGGACGGCGCAGCAGAAGACCCCACTTACCGCCCGAAACATACTGCAGCATCAGCAGACAGAGGCCGCCGCCGCAGAGTGAGAAGGTCATCATCCATCCCAGCAGGTAGCCGCGCAATACGTGGTCCGCACCGCCACCGAAAAGGAAGAGCAGTGAGGCGATCGCCGCGACCGCCGCCACAATCAAAGCGCGCGTGCGCCAGGCGGCAACAGCCTCAGGCGCCAGCAGCGATGCCGGCAGCGTCTTTGGCCCGTGGTGAGCTCCATGTCCGTGTTGTTCGTGTCCGTGTGCCATTCGTTACGGCCTTAATCCTTCTTCAGATCTCGAAAATCAGTCGGTACCCAGATACGCGATCAGATGATCGATATCCGTGGAAGAGAGCTTGGCGGAAAATGACGGCATCTGAATCTTGCCCGTCGGAATACCCTGCGTGACGACCTGCCGGATACGATCCGGACCAACCCTGCCTACGATACCCACCAGCGAGGGAATGTTCGGCGGAAGTCCCGTACGCGCCGCCTGATGGCAGACACTGCAGTTCGCTGTATAGACAGCCTTTCCTGCGGCAATATCCTCTGCCTTGGGCTTGGCTGCAGCGGTAGTCTTTGCCGCCGGAGCCGTTTCCTTGGTCACAGCCGGCGTAGTCGCCTTCTGGTTTTCGCTAGTAGCTGGAGCTACACCTGGGGTCGTCGTCGGTGTCGGCGTTGCAGACCCGACCGGCTTCGCTACCTCAGGAGCTGCGGGCCCCGTAGTATTCGGCACCGACCAGTCACCTGCGAAACCCGCCGGCATACCCTGCTCTTCCGCCAGCTTCAACAGCGGCTTCACCTCAACACCGGCCGGCACGTCGCTCGCCTTGGCGTTCTGGCTCAACTGAAGCGCGCGGATATACGCGGCGATCGCCCAGCGGTCAGCCGGCGTAATCTGCGCCGAGTAATCAGGCATCGCGCCATAACCGTTGGTCATCACGCTGAAGAAGTGGCCGAGCGGCGCGCTGCGCAGGCGCTCCGTATGGAAGTTGCCCGCCAGACGGTAGCCGCGCTCAACGATCTCGCCGGCGCCGTTGCCCACACGCGAGTGGCACGGCGTGCAGTACACATTGAACCGCTCCTGGCCGCGCTTCAGTACATCGAGCGTCGCCGGGAAGGGCATGCCGTCAGCTTCCTTGCCGTCCGTCAGGCCGGTGTAGAAGTAGCTGTCCTCATGCAACTGGCCGCGAGCGACGGTGTTGGTCACCTGCGGACGAGCCGAGCGGCCGTCCGCAAAGATCGTCGTCGAACGCTGCGGAAACATCTTCGGCTGGTCGTGCATATCCTGACGGCAACCGGTCAGGACAGCAACGCTGGCCAGGGTGGCTGACAGGATGAGGCGTGCGCCTTGAACCTTGAAGCTTGCGCCCTGCATTAGAGATCTACCTCCACCACGCTTACAGCATGAAACTGCTCGAGGAAGGCGCGCGTCTCGTTCACATTGAACTTGGGATCGATCGCTTCCAGGCACAGGAAGAACTTGTGGTCGGTCGCTCCCTGACGGAAGTTGGGAGCGTTGAACAGCGGATGGTACGGCTGCGGCAAACCGTTCAGCGCCAGCATGCCGAAAGCAGCCGACAGACCACTGAACAGAATCGTCCACTCGTAGGTCGGGATGATGAATGCCGGCCACGAGAACAGCGGACGCCCGGCGATGTTCAACGGATATCCCCAGCGCGCGATCCAGGTCTGCATCAGAAACGCCGTCGTCAAACCCAGGATGCCGCCCATCAGGGTCAGCAACGGAACGCGGTTACGCACCACGCCCAGAGCCTCGGCGGCCTCTTCCACCGGATACGGTGTGTAGCACTCCATGCGGCGGTATCCGGCATCCCGTGCGGCCTCAGTGGCGTGCACCAGGGCTCCAGGAGTATCGAACTCCGCCAGCAGTCCGTAGGTTCCTTCTTTTACCGGCATCAGGCGGTCTCCTCTACGGTAGTTTCAGCGTCCAGGCCCTTGATCTTGGTCTGGGGCAGCATCATCTTGATCTCGTTCATCGGAATCATCGGGGCAAACCGGACGAAGAGCAGGAACAGGAAGGTAAACATACCCAACGTGCCGACGTAGAGCATGTAATCCCACTTGGTCGCCTTATATGTACCCCAGCTCGAAGGCAGGAAGTCGCGGTAGAGCGAAGTGACGACGATAACAAAACGCTCGAACCACATACCGGTGTTCACGATCAGAGACAGGATGAACAGATACGTTACGTTCACCCGCAGCTTGCGCGACCACAGGGTCGTCAGCGGAATGGCAATGTTGGTCAGGATCAGGATCCAGTAGCCCCAGCCCATCGGCCCGAACATACGGTTCCACATCATGAAGAACTCCCAGTGGCTGGCGGAGTACCAGGCCATGAAGACTTCCATGCCGTAGCCGTAAGCCACAATCAGACCGGTACCGAGCATGACCTTAGCCATGTTGTCCAGGTGGCGCAGCGTGACCAGATCTTCCATGTGGTAGAACTTGCGGATCGGAATCGCCAGCGTAAGTACCATGGCGAAGCCGGAGTAGATGGCGCCGGCGACGAAGTAAGGCGGGAAGATCGTCGTGTGCCAGCCCGGCAGAGCGGCGACCGCGAAGTCGAAGCTGATGACCGTGTGTACCGAGAGCACCAGGGGCGTCGAGAGGCCGGCCAGAAGGAGCGAGGCCGTCTCATAGCGCATCCAGTGGCGGGTCGAACCGCGCCAGCCCAGCGAGAGCATGCCATAGACGTATTTGGCCAGCGGCAACTGCGCCTTGTCGCGCAGGGTTCCGAAGTCGGGAATCATGCCGATGTACCAGAACACCACCGAGATGGTCGCGTACGTCGAAACTGCGAACACGTCCCAGCACAGCGGCGAACGGAACTGCGGCCATACGTTCATCGTGTTCGGGTACGGAAACAGCCAGTAACCAAGCCACGGACGCCCAACGTGCAGAACCGGGAACAGGCCGGCGCAGCATACGGCGAAGATCGTCATCGCTTCGGCGAAGCGGTTGATCGAGTTACGCCAGGTCTGCTTGAAGAGCAGAAGAATCGCCGAGATCAGCGTTCCGGCGTGACCGATACCGATCCACCAGACGAAGTTGATGATGGCGAAACCCCAGGCGCCTGGGATGGTTACACCCCAGATGCCCACGCCCTTCAGGAAGAGCCAGGTAACGGCAATCACCAGGAAGGTCGCCACGCCGGAGGCTACGATCAGGCCGAAGAACCAGCCCAGCGGCGTGTTCGACGTCAGCACGACGCCGGCAATCTTCTCGGTTACCGATTTGAAGTTGTGGCCCGGAGCGATGACGGCAAATTCACCCGTCTTCGGGTCGATCATCGGATCGCTGATTTGTCCCTTGGTCGCCATTTATGCCAGCTCCAGCTCAGGATTCGGGTTGATGACTCCCGCCGTGTAGGTCGTACGCGGACGGTAGTTCAGGTCTGCAAGCACGCCATAGTTGCGCTCTTCTGCCTTGCGCTTGGCTACCTTGCTCGCCGGGTCGTTGATGTTGCCGAAGACGATGGCGTCGGTCGGGCAGGCCTGTTGGCAAGCCGTCACGATATCACCGTCGCGAACCTCGCGGTTTTCCTTGTCGGCCTGGATCTTCGCGGACTGGATACGTTGCACGCAGTACGTGCACTTCTCCATCACGCCGCGCGAGCGGACCGAAACATCCGGATTGCGGCCAAGCTTCAGGCTCTCCTGCTCATAGTCTGAGTAGAGCAGGAAGTTGAAGCGGCGAACCTTGTACGGGCAGTTGTTCGAGCAGTAACGAGTGCCGACGCAGCGGTTGTACACCATCTGGTTCAGGCCCTCGGGCGTATGCACCGTCGCACCTACCGGGCAGACCTGTTCGCAGCCTGCATTCTCGCAGTGCTGGCACAGCATCGGCTGGAAGTGCGCCTTGGGAGCGTGCAGATCACCCTCGAAGTAAGTATCGATACGGATCCACTGCATGTTGCGGCCAACCTTCACCTGCTCACGGCCAACCACCGGAATATTGTTTTCCGAGTAGCAGCTGATCACGCAGGCGTTGCAGCCGGTGCAGGAGTTCAGATC
>NZ_JBFRCY010000240.1:0-5824 GCF_052113305.1 Terriglobus sp. YAF25 | reverse complement strand
GGCAGGTCATCCGCCCGGTCCAGACCAGACGCGTTCCGCTGCGCGACAAGCAGATTCGCTACGATGCGGCGGCTCTTCTCAAACTTGACCGGAACAAGAGCTACAGCGCCGCTGAGGTGGTGACAGCGGGCATGAAGGTCTTCGCGCGTGATCAACGCGTGGTGTCGATCGACTCCGACCTGGCCTCGACCAGTGGTCTGGAGAGCGGTATTGCCGCTGTTGATCAGGCACGTGCCCTCAACGCCGGTGTCGCCGAAGCGAACATGATGCTGATGTCAGAGGGATTTGCAGCGCTGGGCTACAACACCTGGTGTAGCACCTTCTGCCCATTCTTCAATTGGCAGGTGCTTCGCCGCATTGCGGTCGGGCATCAGGAGCGTCTGGAGGCGATAGAGGCCGCGGACGGCTGGTTGAGCGAAGGGCACGGCCTCGATATCACCTTCCTGGCGACGGCCGCGAACTTTGAGACCCGCACCAACGGCGCAACCCACATGGGCAACGACGACGCCACTACCTTCGATGCGGTTGCGCATCTGAAGATCATCGATGTCTCGTGTCCGCAGCAGATGCTCTCCATCATGAAGTGGGTGATGGAAGGAAATAAGGGCCTGGTGTATGTACGGGTAATGCGTACGCCCTCGGCGGTGCTCTATGACGGCGACTACGAATTTGAGTATGGCAAGGGCAACGTCCTGCGGCAGAGTGAAAGTGACCGCGCCATCGTAATCAGCGCCGGTAGAGGAGTGCATGAAGCTCTTGGGGCTGCTGATCTGTGCGAGAAGGCCGGCGTGAACGTAATGGTGGTCGATATGCCATCGGTTGATGACGACCTTTTGCTGCGGTTGTATGAGACCGGCCTTCCCATCTTCTTCGCGGAACAGAACAACGGCTATCTCTGGCAGAACTTCCTTAAGGTGCTGTATCGCCATCGCGGCTCGGCCAGGCTCGATTCGCTCAACCGGGTCTTCACGGTGAACACGCTGGATGCGGACGGCAACAAACAGTTCATCCACTCGGCCACCTACGAGGAACTCGTTGAGGTCTTCGGTCTGACGCCCGCAAAGATCGCAGCGACAGTACAGCTGGCCGTTGCGCGCGCATAAAGCGGGATCTGGATAGGAGATCTATGGCAGTCAAAGTGATTCATGAGAGCGCGGTCGAAGAGCTTGATCTCCCCGGCAGGAACCTGCGCTGGGTGGTCACGCCGAAGAACGCCGACGCGAAGTACTGTTCGATGGCGGTTATCCGTGTAGCTCCCGGAGAGAAGGTGCGCCCGGCCCACTCACACCCGGACGGCGAAGAGGTGATCTACATCCTCAGCGGCCACGGCCGCGTGCTGGTCAATGGAGAGGTTGCGGAGGTGCGGACCGGCTCTGCGGTTCTCTTTCCTCAGGGCGAGATCCATATGCTGCAGAACCTCTCCGATGTGGAGATGAAGGTCGCTTGCTTCTTCGCTCCTCCGGCAAGCCTCAAAAACTACGCCTTCTTTGAAGACGTTGACTTCCCAGATGCAGGTTGAACCTGCTCTTTAATTGCTGCGTAACGGGAAGACTGCGAATTGTTCGCTGGGTGAACTATTCGAGCGCAGCCCCAATCGGCGGGAGCCCGTGGGCTTTCAGCCCACGGTTGCCGGCCAACCATAAAAGGTCGAGCTCTAGCCCTGGGGTTTCTCTTCTCCATCAGGAAAAGGGCCAGGGCTAAAAGCCCATTCCTGGTTTTGTGCTTTATCAGCGGGCTTGCTCCCACTCAGCTACCGGCAAGAGTTAGAGCCGTTGAGGGCCTTCCAGGCCCGCTAAATAAGGACGTTTCGTTATATGCGCGCAACCGGCGGAGCCTCTCTGAACAGCGCGCTGACGTGTGTTTTTACGAAATTCCGAATCTCAAAAAATTGCATAAATTCACCTCTCGACAATGGCACATCCGGGTGCTAGGATGGCTCCGTTTCTAAAATGGTGTTTGCATAATACGCAATCTATATTGCGATTAGTGCTACGGCAGCCATATTTTTCGAGGCTCGACATAAATGAGACGGTTGTCCCTGTTTGCAGCAGCTTCCGCATTGTCCGTGAGCGTGTCTGCCGCGCTTGTCGCGCAGTCCCCAAGCTTTGCTTCTGACGGCGCCTTTGCGGGGTCGTCTCTGTCTGGATGGCAGCAGATGGGCAGCGCGCAATGGTCTGCCTCCAATGGCGAGATCACCGGTACCGGCACCGGCCTGCTGGTCTTCAATAAGCCTGCACAGGACAGTGCCGTTTATCTACAGTTCCGCTGTGAAGGTGAATGCAACGCGGGCATCGTGATGCGCACAACGAAAGGCGCAAGCGGTATGAGCGGAGATTTACTCTCGATCCGGCCGCAGGAGCTGGCCGGCTACCACGCGACCTTCGATGAGTCCGGCAAGCTTGCAGAGCACACCCAGCTTCGCCTTGCAGGCGGTCAGATCCGTTTTGCGCCTCCTGCGCCTGCTGCCGGCGCGCCCGCTCGCCGTTTAACTCCCCCTGAGCCCCTGCCAATGCCTGCCGGCGCAACGGCGCCTTTGCAGCGTCCGGTGCATGGCCTGCGCGCTGGTGAATGGAATGACGTCGAAGTGCTTCTGGATGCCGATATCCTGCGGGCTTTCTTCAACGATGGCGGGGACGCCGTAAGCGTTGCGACTGAGAACATGAATGGCTATGGTCCGTTCGCGCTTTACGTCGGTGGTGGAACCGTTCACTTCCGCGCCATTGCGTACAAGGACATTGCGGTCAAGACGCTGCCCAAAGAGCAGGTCAGTCCCAACTTCCGCATGCAGCGGATCAACGAGTTCTACTACGGCTGGTCGGCCGCGGCCGCCGACTTCAATCACGACGGCAAGCTCGATATCGTCTCTGGCCCTTTCATCTACTTCGGACCTGACTTCACGCAGTCACGCGAGATCTATCCCGCGCAGATCGTGAACGCCTCCACCACCTACTCGATGGAGGACTGGGTGCAGCACGCCGCGGACTTCACCGGCGATGGCTGGCCCGATGTGGTGACAACCAGTCACGCCGACGGCGGCAAGACGGGAGCCGTGCTCTACGTCAATCCGAAGGGAGAGTCGCGGCGTTGGGAGAAGTTCACCGTCGTTGCCCCGATCGACAGCGAAGAGACAGTACTGGCGGATGTCGACAAGGATGGCAAGCCGGAGCTGGTGTACATGGGCGGCGGCTATATGTGCTACGCCAAGCCGGATCCATCGAACCCCACCGGCAAGTGGATCGTTCACAAGGTCAGCGAGCATGGACCCTGGCCCGCGCATGGCGTCGGCGCCGGTGATGTGAACGGCGATGGACGCGTCGACATCGTCGGCGCTTATGGCTGGTGGGAACAGCCTGCTCAGAACGATGCCGAAACGAAGTGGACCTATCATTCCGCTCCCTTCGGGAAGTGGGGACGCACCTCTGCCGGCGGCGCGAAGATTGGTGTCTACGACATCAACGGTGACGGACTCCCCGATGTTGTCACCTCCATGCAGGCGCATGGATGGGRCATCAGCTGGTTCGAGCAAAAGAAGTCTGCCTCCGGCGAGATCAGCTTTATCCCGCACGAGGTGATGGGGCATCTCCCATCCGAGAGCGCAGGCGGTGTGGTCTTCACCGAGCCGCATGCCTCCACGATCGCGGATGTGGATGGAGACGGCATACCCGACTTCGTCGTGGCCAAGCGCTACTGGTCACATCTCGATGACTTCTACGATCCCGATCCCTACGGTCCTCCGGTGCTGTACGTGTACCGCACAGTCCGCGACAAGAAGAGTCCCGGCGGAGCGCGCTTCGAGCCGGAGCTGGTTCATAACCTCTCCGGTGGTGGATCGGATGTTCTTGCTGTCGACCTGAAAGGTGATGGAAACATCGATCTCGTCACTTCCACGCGGAGCGGCACTTACATCTTCTGGGGAACAAGAAAGCAGAAGAAGACCGGCAGCCAGTAATCCGGCGATCGGAAAGCATTGAATTCATTTTCTGGTGCGACAACGCAAGAGCAATGGAGCAACCGGCGCTTGCAGCAGGCAGTTGAAAAAAGAACAAACCGGGGCCGCGACGGATACGGCCATTTGGGAGGAATGGAATGAAAGGTATCAAATTAGCACTCCTGTGCATGCTCCTTCTGTGTCTGGTGGGGATCACTCCTCACGCATGGGCACAGAGCGCTGCCGGATCTGTGGTGGGGACGGTCACTGACACAAGTGGATCGGTAATGCCGGGTACCCAGGTGACACTGACAAACAATGCAACCGGAGACAAGAAGGTCGTTGTCACTGCTGACAACGGCGACTTCCAGTTCCTGTCTCTTCTCCCCGGCGAATACGCGCTTACGGTTGAGAGAAGCGGCTTCAAACGCTACACCCACAACCCCGTCGAGGTGCAGGTCGCTCTGGCAACCCGTGAAAATGTAGAGCTCGCGATTGGCGAGACGACGGAAGAGGTCACCATTACCTCGCAGGCGCCAATCATTCAGTCGGAGAATGCATCTCTCGGCCAGGTCGTTCAGGGCAAAGCCGTGACCGAGATTCCGCTGAATGGAAGAAACGTGCTGGCGCTGGTCGGCCTTGTCCCCGGCGTGGTTCCGCAGGGCAGCTCGTCAGGCAACCTGACCGGCCAAAATGTATTCGCTGCCGGTAACTATCAGATCGGTGGCGGCAGCGCCAACCAGAGCTCCACGCTCTATGACGGTGCGCCGGTGAATGTCTCCTATGGCAATGCCACTATCCTCGTGCCGTCGCAGGACGCTGTGCAGGAGTTCCGCGTTCAGACCAGCAACAACACGGCCGAGTACGGCATGTACACCGGCGGCGTCGTCAACATCGCCAGCAAGTCAGGTTCGAATAAGGTTCACGGAACGGTATACGAGTACGTCCGCAACACGATCTTCAACTCGACCCCGTACTTCGCGAAGCATACCGATGTTCCGGCAAACGTTCTGGGCAAGAATCCGTACCACCAGAACCAGTTCGGTGGGAATATCGGCTTCCCGATCTTCAAGGATAAGGTCTTCGGATTTTTCGACTACCAGGGCTACCGGCAGGCGCAGAAGCGCCTCTATAACTACACGGTACCGACGGTAAAGATGCGCACAGGCGACTTCAGTGAACTGTGTACCCTTAACTCATCGACCGGCTTCTGCACCAATGCGTCAGGCAGCCCGGCTTCGGTGGCCACCGCGGGGCAAGTCTACGATCCATGCGGCGGCACTGCATCGGCAGGCCAGGGATGCCCTGGTTATACCGGCCCGCGCACGCCGTATCCGAACAACATCATTCCGCAGGCTCGCTGGAGCAAGGTAGCCACCAACCTGCTGGCCTTCCCGTACTATGCGCAGCCCACACGGTCCGGTGTGACCAATAACTTCGTAGCCTATGCTGGTTCCGGTGGCACGAACGATCAGTACAACGGCCGCGTCGATTTCAAGATCGGCGATAAGCAGAATCTCTTCGGCCGTTATACGCAGTGGAACTCAAACAACGCCGCATCGGATCCGTACAAGAATGGTCTTCGTTCCGGCGATCCCATTTCGCCCGAGTCGTTCAAGACTTACCAGACCGTTGTCGGGGACTCGTACATGTTCAGCCCGACTCTGGTAGGCGATCTGCGGCTCTCCTTCACCCGCTGGAACTACGTTCGTACGCCTGGAACCCTGGGGTATGACGAGACCAAACTCGGTTTCCCGTCGTACATGGGAACTATCTCCGGCCTGAACAATGTGCCGAGCTCGACCACGGTGCCCGCAATTGCGTTGTCGAACCCGACGGTCAACGGAATTGGTACCGGCTATATCTTCTCGGTCAACAACAACTACGTCATTGCAC
>NZ_JBFRCY010000239.1:0-5836 GCF_052113305.1 Terriglobus sp. YAF25 | reverse complement strand
GTACCGTTGTGAGAGCACTTCGGCCGCCTGCTGCAACCGCTTGAGCGGAAGCCCTTCTAATTGTTGTTCCACCGCTTGGCGGATCTTGGCAGGTACCTGCATCCTATTGAAAAATGGGACTTCGAGCTTCTTCCAGAGGGTAATAGCCGGAAAGTTGCATTGCTGGGCCCCTTAGCGAGACCTACGATGAAGAACGTTATGAAACACGAAAATCCTCCCCATACTGAGCATATCCCGATGAAGGGTGGACTTGCCCGGGCGCTGGAGCGCGGGGAGTTGACACTTCACTTTCAACCGAAGATCGACATGAAGCCGACGGAAGGCGCGACCGGCGTTGTCATAGGGTATGAAGCCCTGTTGCGTTGGCAGAACCCGATCGTCGGCTCCATCTCGCCGGGCGACTTTCTCTCCTGGGCTGAGCGCAGCAACGAAGTCCGCACCGTAGGCTACTGGGTTGCCGATCAGGCCCTGCGGCAGCTGGCCGCATGGCGGGCGAGCGGACTTGCGACACCGCATACGCGCGTCTCCATCAATCTTCTGGGTCGGCAGTTGAACGATCCCCTGCTGCTCGATGAGCTGCTCGCCGCCGTGGAGCGTCATCGTCTGAAGGCGGACGATCTCGAGCTTGAGGTCACCGAAGCCACCCTGGACGAAGAAGCTGCAGGCCTGAATGCGCTACGTCAGCTCAAGGATGCGGGTTTCCGCATTCATCTCGATGACTTCGGCGCGGGCTACTCTTCGTTGAGCTACCTGCATCGCTTCCCCTTCGACTGCGTGAAGATCGATCGCACCGTGGTTGCGGACATGGATCGTGAATCGCAGAGTCTGTCGCTGACCAAAACGGTCGTGGCTCTGGGCCAGAAGCTTCGCCTGCAGGTGATTGCCGAGGGCATCGAAACCGCGGAACACGTGAACATGCTGCTCGAGATGGGATGCCATCTCGGCCAGGGCTTCTACTTCGCTCGTCCCATGCCGGCCGTAGCGATTGAGCGCTGGCTGCTGGCGGAACCAACCCAGCAAACGGCGTAAAATCGCCGCATGTCCCGAACTCCGTCCACCATGGTGGCGCTGGGCACAGTTGCCCCGCCGTTTGAGCTTACCGATGTAATCACCGGCAAAGCCGTTGGCCGCGATGATGTTGGCGCAGACGCCAAAGGCCTGCTGGTGATGTTCGTCTGCCCGCATTGCCCGTATGTCAAACATATCGAGGCAGAGCTGGGCCGTATCGGCAAGGACTATCAAGGCAAGATCGGCATCGTGGCGATCAATGCCAACGACGTCAGCCAGTACCCCGAAGACAGTCCCGAACACATGAAGGAGCAGGCCAGCCTCAATGGCTGGACCTTCCCCTATCTCTATGACGAAATGCAGGAGGTCGCTCGCAGCTATGACGCAGCCTGCACGCCCGACCTCTTCCTCTTCGATGCCGACCAGAAGCTGGTCTATCGCGGTCAACTGGACGATAGCCGCCCGCGGCGGAAGGACTTTGGCAACGATCTTCCGGTAACCGGCAAGGACCTGCGCGCGGCGATCGATATGGTACTGGCAGGCAAGCGCCCTGACCCGAACCAGAAGTTCTCGATTGGCTGCAGCATCAAGTGGAAGGCCAAGTAAAGACAGCTCGGCGATGATCACGATCCGACCTGTCACCGAAGACGACGCAACCGAGCTAGCCCGGCTCGCAGGCGAGCTGGGCTATTCCACTACACCTACTGAGATCGCGGAACGCATCGCGCGCCAGGCAAAGGTGCCGGGACGCGCTGTCTTTGTCGCCCGCGATGGAGACCAGGTTGCGGGATACATCGATCTCTCCACTGAGATGCACCTGCACACGGCACCCAAAGGCCGCATCGATGGCCTGGTGGTCAGCGAGAGYGTCCGTGGCAAAGGTGTCGGCGCGCTGCTATGTCGCCATGCGGAAGAGTGGGCGAGACGGCAGGGCCTGAAGACAATGATGCTGACCTCGCGTTCTACACGCGAACGGGCACATGCCTTCTACGAACGTGACGGCTACCGGCGCACGAAGACCTCATACCTCTTCGAGAAAGATCTGTAGATCGGAGACCGCTACATCCGAGATTAGAACTGAACACTCAGCGCAGGGCGCGTGAGTTCTTTGCGATAAGTCGCCAGTGCTAATGCCGGGAAGTACATCCGGTACAGGTGATAGCTGAGATAGAAGACATTGGGGAAACCAGTACCCGTTGTCAGAGCTTCATCCCAATCACCATCGGCTCGCTGATTATCCAGCAGCCACTGCACGCCCTTCTGCACTTGCGATGAGCGGGTTTTCCCGCAAGCCATCAATCCCACCAGGGCCCATGCTGTTTGGGTGGGCGTGCTCTGTGCAGCAACAAAGCGGTCGACCTCGTAGCTGACACAGCTCTCACCCCAGCCGCCATCCTCGTTCTGCACTGACAGCAGCCACCGTGCCGCCTTTTCGACTGCGCTATGCGCACGGGCGTCTCCAGTGGCAATCAGACCGCGCATCGCCAGGAAGGTGCCGTAGACGTAGTTCACGCCCCAGCGTCCGTACCAGCTTCCATTCTGTTCCTGTGAGCTGAGCAGGTACTGCACTCCCTTTACGATTGCGGGATGCTTCGGCCCGAGACCGCGCTTACTCAGAGCCTCCAACACGCGGCCGGTGATATCGGCACAGGTGGGGTCGAGCATGGCATTGTGATCGGCGAAAGGAACCTTGTTCAGCAGTTGCCAGTCGTTATCGACATCGAAGGCGGCCCATCCTCCGTCTGCCGATTGCATGCCGAGAAGCCAGTCGATCGCGCGTTGCTCCGCACGTGCCTGGCGCTCGGGATTGGAGGCGCGGATATGCTGCAGCGCGAGCAGCACCATCGCCGTGTCATCGATATCGGGATAGAAGTCGTTGGCGAACTCGAAGGCCCATCCGCTGGGACGAAGGTTCGGACGCTTCGCCGACCAGTCGCCCTTGCGCCTCACCTCTTTACGCAGCAACCAGTCGGCCGCGCGCGTCATTGCATCGGGGTCGATATCCCCGGTCTCGCCAAGAGCGAAAGCAGCAATGGCGGTATCCCACACCGGCGATTTACAGGGCTGAAACTCGATGGAGTCTTCGCGCTCCAGCAGCAGATCATCGAAGTGGCGGATCGCCTCGATCATGTCGGGCTGGTCGCGCTCATAGCCAAGAGAATCCATGGCCATGATGGCGTACATCATCGAGGGATAGATGGCGCCCAGCCCTTCGGAATGCTGCAGATGTTCCAGCATCCATCGCTCGGCGGCTGCAATGGCACGGCCGCGGATCTTCTGCACACCGCGGCGCTCCCAATGCTTGAGCAGTTTGTCGGCATGAAGAAAGAGCTCGGAGGTGAGATCCTTGCGCGGCATCGTGATCGGCGAGCCGGGATAGATCAGCTCCTGCAGCGTCATACCGAAGGGAGCCGTACGCTGGGCACCCAATCCCTGAATGATGGAGAGCGGCACGATGATAGTGCGCGTCCACGACGACATCTCGTAGAGAAAGCTGCCGGGCACGATCATGATCTCTGCCGGCACGGTCGGCACGAACTCACGAGGGAAGAGACCGAAGAGACTCAGGTTGATCTTCGTGTAGCTGTTGCATGCCTGCAGCCCGCCAATCTCCAGAATGCGCTCGCGAGCGGTGCGCATACACGGCGAGCCCACCTCTTCACCCATGATCTTGAGTGCGGTATAGGCCTTCACCGTAGCATTCACATCGGCTTCGCCCTGGGCGAAGAGATTCCATCCGCCGTCGGCTAGCTGGCAGGCCTTCAGATAACGGATGAGCTTCGCTGTACGCTGGGCGCGCGGGGGAGTCCACGCGCCGCCCTCCTTCGGTGGGAAGAGCCATAGCTGCAGCAACACGTAATCGGAGGCCAGTGTGGAGTCTGCGGTGAGGTCGCCACACCAGTAGCCGTCGACATGCTGCTTCCGCAGCAGAGCCTCGGCCGTCAACGACAACTGCTGCTCCAGCTGGGCGATGCTCTGCTGACTAAGCTCTTCGCTTTGTTGCTCTAATTCAAGACTACCGACGCTTACGATGGCTGGAGCGGCGCTGCCGAACTGCTCTCTCATCAGGCCTTCCCTCTCCTGCTCTTACGCTCGGATGTCGGCTGCGGTTCCGCGTTACACATCTCTTTCAATCGCGTCATAATCTGTGCCCGGCGCTCGCCGGTACAGATGGCGTCATCGAAGCCGAACATCTCGGTAAACCAAAGGCCATCTACCGCCAGCCGCACGATCGTCGCGGTAATGGGATCAATGCCGTCGTTCTCCAGTAACGCCTGCCAGCGCGCGTAAGCCTGACGCATGGGTTCGACGAGCTTCATATCCGTGGAGGCAGCGGCAATCGCCGAAGCAAAAACGTCCAGACGCTCTGGGGAGAGGCCCGCATCCAGCGCCCAGCGGCCTTCGAGTGACGCCAGAACAAAAGCCAGCGTGTTGCGCCCGGGTCTGTCAGGAAGCTCTGCCTTGGCTGTCGCGAGATCGCGATCGAAGTACTCGATGGTGCGCGCCACCAGTCCGGCGACCAGCTCTTCTTTGGAGGGAAAGTGATACAGCAGACCACCTTTGCTGACATTGGCCTTCTCGGCAACGCGGTCGAGGGTCAACTGCTGTGAGCCCTCTTTGCGAATCAGCGTCTCGGCACTTTTAAGGATTGTGTCCCGCTTGCTCATCTCGGAATCAGTATACCGTCCAGACGGTACAGTAAACCTTTTATCCGTAAGCCTCTATGCTGGAGCGAATGTTTGCTGACCTATCTCTCGCCCATCGGCTGGAGCTCGCCGAAGGCCATGCCTGCCTGGATTTCGCCCATACCCGCAAACGCCTGAACCCCGAGAGCAGCACCGCCTGGGACGCGGCGCATGGCGCCATTGCGGTCTTCGATGGGCCTGACTCTCCACTGACCCAGACCTTCGGCCTGGGCATCACAAGTCCGGATAGCCACGAAAAGAGCCTCGAAGCGTTGGAGGAGTTCTTCTTCTCACGCGGTGCTGCCGCCAATCACGAGGTCTCACCGCTAGCCGGTCTCGCGCTGCACCGACGGCTCTGCAAACGCCGCTATCAGCCGATCGAGATGAGCAGTGTGATGTATCAGCCCGCACATTGCCCCGAGATCCCGGCAGTGGTCGATGTGCGCATTGTGAAGCAGGACGAGGCCGAGCTCTGGGGCCGCGTCGGAGCGGATGCCTGGTCGGCGGACCATCCGGAGTTTCGTGAGTTCCTGCTGGATATGGGAAAGATCTCGACCAACCGGGAGAATACCCACTGCTTTCTGGCCATCATCGATGGCGAGCCGGCGGCGACGGCGGTGCTGCATGTGCACGGCGGTGTAGCGCTCTTTGCCGGCTCTGCAACTTTGCCCGCGCTGCGACGGCGTAGCGCTCAATCGGCGCTGCTCAATGCACGTATGCGTCATGCCTGTGCGCAGGGATGCGATCTGTTCATGATGGTGRCTGAGCCCGGCAGCACCTCGCAGCGTAATGCTGAACGCAATGGTTTCCGTATCGCTTATACGAGGACGAAGTGGCAGCTTGTACCACCGGCAGTTGGTTAATTTTCTTAAAGCCCTCAGCGGCTAAAGCCGCACATCGTTCAGCTCTGATGTGGCACGGCTAAAAGCCGTGCCCTTAAGCAAGGCATTCGCGCGTTGCGCGAACGGAGAAACGAAGTCTAAGGCGGCACTACAAATATGTATTGGAACTCAGCGGACGTTCCTCCATCGCGAGATCCAAGGCTTGAGGATGATTTTTGTTTTGCTTAAGGGCACGGCTTCCAGCCGTGCCGTAATAGTCAGGCAAATAACGCGGCTTTAGCCGCTGAGGTCACGTCGCAC
>NZ_JBFRCY010000238.1:0-5867 GCF_052113305.1 Terriglobus sp. YAF25 | reverse complement strand
CGTTTCTGACCCTTCGAAATCTCGATTTCCTGATATATCTGGGGAAATTTATGGGAGTTCAGGTCTTAATTCCTCTGCTGAAACTTCTTCCCTATTGACAATGAAACGTTTCACGAAATAGCGTTCCGATGGACATCCAACGACAAGATTTGGAGTCGCAGGAGGAAATATGGCAACAACCCTTTTGGAGCCGTGTGAGCGCTTTGTGTCTTCCAGGTGGAACCGTCTACTGGGTTCCAAGCGGAGCCGTCTACTGGGTCCCAAGCGGAGCCGTCTGCTGGGTATGCTGGCCCTTCTCGCTGTTGTGCTGATGCCGGGCGTATTGCCGGCACAGACCGGCGGAGAAGGCGGGCTGCAGGGCTCAGTGACAGACAGCACCGGAGCCGCAGTTCCGGACGCAACCATCATCATTACCAACCAGGGAACCGGCACGCAGACCACCCGTCAGAGCACGGGCRCCGGCCTGTATTCCATCGCCCCGCTGCCGCCGGGCATCTATACCGTCGACGTGAAGCACGAAGGCTTCCAGGAGTTCATCCAGAAGAACCTGACCGTCAACGCCCTGACCGTTACCGGCTTCGATGTAACCCTGACCGTCGGTGCTGCGACGGACGTTGTGACCATCAATGAAGCTCCGCCGCAACTGGAGACGACGAACGCATCGCTTGGTCTGACGATCGAGAACGAGGCATATTCCAATCTTCCGCTGGTGACCAACAACGCCCAGCGCGATGCAACCGCATTTGGAGCCCTGGCGCCTGGCGCACAGGGTGGCGCTCGTCTGCCGATCGTCGGCGGCACGGGAAATTATCTCGGTCAGCTCTACGTGGATGGTCTGCCCGCGCAGACGGTCAGCCAGCAGGGCGACAACCGCCTGGTCTCGCAGGCATTCTCAATCGAATCCATTGACCAGACACAGGTTCTTACCAGCACGCCGCCCGTGGAATACTCCGGCGCTGGCGCGCAGAACTTCACCATCAAGTCTGGCACGTTGGGCTATCACGGCCAGATCTCGGACTACATCCGGAATACAGCGCTGGATGCATGGCCGCTGTTGACCAAGGCGCAGACGGTCTCCGACGGCAAGGGCGGGCAGGTTGCCGCGCCGAAGCCCGTCGATCACCAGAATGAGTTGTCCGCCAGTGTCGGTGGCCACGTGCCGGGCACGAAGCGTGTCTTCTTCTTCGTTGCCTACGACCGCTATCACAACCGTACGGTGCGTGGTCCGGTGGCTTACACGCTTCCCACGCTTCTCGAGCGTCAGGGTGACTTCACGGAGCTGCTCGGTACATCCAGTCCCGCGCTGTTCGACCCCACAACAACAACCTGTTCCGGTGGAACCTGCACACGTAAGCCGTTTCAGGGATCCAAGAACGGCGTTCCGACCTACAACGTAATTCCGAGCAGCTATCTGTCTCCGTTCGCGAAGGCGGCCCAGAACTATCTGCCCCAGCCCTCAAACTCCGGAACGACGAACAACTATCTCGGCAGCGTTCCGTACGGCTTCGATAACTACACCGTCGACTACCGCGTTGACTTTCAGATCACACCCAACCACCGCATCTCGACGGTAGGCGCGATCGGTAAGGTCGGATATCTGAACAACTACAGCGCACCCTTCTTGCCGCAGCCCTACACTGGCGGAAATCTCGCAACGATCTATCCGAAGATCTTCGATGTGCAGGACGTCTACACCATCAACAACAACCTGGTGAACCAGTTGAAGTTCGGTTTCGTGCGGTTCTTCCAGGACATCAAGAACGCGACCCAGAATGTCCCGGGCTATCAGATTGGTGATCTTGGCGCCACGAACCTGCCTGCAGGTCAGGCGGGCCAGACCTTCCCAGGTATGACGTTTACAGCAGGCGGTGCAAGCTCGGTCGCTCTGCAGACCTGGACCGGCGCCAGCGATGCCGTCTCAACCCAGAAGACGACGCCAAACAACTACACCATTCTCGATAACGTGTTGTGGACCAAAGGCAAGCACTCGGTCACAGCCGGTATCCAGGTGCAGTGGCAGCAGATCAACAACGCCAACCCGGATACCTACACCGGTCTGTTGCAGATGGTGTTCAATAACTTCTCAACCGCGAACTTCGGAGCCAACTCGCAGACGCTCTCCAGCTCATCCGGATATTCCTACGCCAGCTTCCTGCTGGGAGCCATCGGTGGCAGCCCAAGTCTGCAGCTCCGTCCGGTCAGTGAGGTTGGCGGGCGATATCGTCCGATTGCTCCCTATGTCTCCGATACATGGAGAATCACGGAAAAGCTGACGTTGGATGCGGGACTTCGCTGGGACTATCTGCCGCCCTATCACGAGGTGAAGGATCGCTGGAGCTTTCTGAATCCGAACCTCACGAATCCTTATACCGGAACACCGGGCGCAATTCAGTTCGCGGGTAGCTATGGCGGCGCAGCGGCGAGCTGCCAGTGCCGCACGCCGGTGCAAACCTATTGGAAGAACTGGGGCCCGCGCGTAGGTCTTACCTATGCGCTGGATGATAAGACAGTCCTTCGCCTCGGCATCGGACGCGTCTTCTCTCAGGGCGGCGGTGTAGGCGGCCGTGGCGGAGCGTTCAACGGAACCGGCCAGTTGGGCTTCAATACCAGCATTGCGTCGCCGGCGGAAGTCACCACGGGCGCAGGTGCGGGGCCGTCGTACTATCTCAACAACAGCAGCGCGTTCCAGGCGATGGGCATGGCCAACACGGCTCTCTTTGGTGGCCAGGCATATCCGACAGCTCCTACTCCTGGACCTGCGACACTGGGGCTGAACACCGGCTTCTACTTGAGCAACGGAAGGATGGTAACGGGACAAGGTGTGAGCTATGCCGACCCATACTTCTCCAGCCGTGCTCCGAACTTCACGTTCTACAACGTGGGCATTCAGCATTCGTTGACGAAGGATATGGTGCTTGCTATCAACTACGTCGGCAATCAGAGCCATCACCTCATCAATTCGACCTCGAATGCCTCAAACGCCCGTGGCTACTGGTCAAATCAGCTCAACCCCACCTACCTCGCCGGTCTTGGAAGTGTAACGGCCGTCGACGGTAAGACGCCGATCCTGATTGCACCGGCAACCCCGGCGAACGTGGCCAAGGCACAGGCCTCGATGCCGGGCATCAATATTCCACAGAGCTTTCAGAATGCGGCTGCGGCCAGCAATGGCGGAGCGGCAACGATCGCTCAAGGTCTGACAGCGTTTCCGCAGTACTCCGGTGTCACGGACACCTGGGGCAATGTCGGCAACTTCAGCTACAACTCTCTCCAGGTGACCGTCCAGCAGCGCATGTCGCGTGGGCTTACCTTCAACTTCAACTACACGTGGTCGAAGAATGTCGGTAATGACGGAACCTTCCGGAGCGGCTTCGCGATTCCGCAGGCCGCGATCTCGGGCGGTACGCAGAGCTGGGCGCAGGATCGCATCGATCGTGGTGTCACTACCATCTCGTCGCCGCATACGATCCACGCCTACGGTGTCTGGAAGATGCCCTTTGGAAAGAGCGGATTCAGCGGCAGTCATCTGGCGACCCGTACGCTCTTCAGCGATTGGCAGCTTTCGAACATCTTCACCTATAGCACTGGAACGCCGGTCGCTGTGGTCTGGAATACGGACGCAAGCTGCAACACGCTTTCGACTGCAACCGGATCAAATCCTCTTCAGGGACGCTGCATGCCCGACTTGAATCCGTCCTATGTCGGATCTGGTCGAAACGGTAGCAACTACGGCAAGGGGGGCAGCAGCATCGCCTGTAACCTTGGCGGGGCGGGATGCTCCGCGACCAAGTACCTTGATTCGACGGCCTTCCAGGCACCGAGAAGCATTTCCACTGGAAGCACGCCGATATACCTGCTGGGGAACGCACCTCGTACTCAGGCGCTTGGACTGAAGAATCCTGCAGCCCTCACTCTGGATGCCGCGCTTCGGCGCACCATTCCAATCCGTGAATCCATCAACTTCCAGTTTGAAGTGACGGCTTCGAACGTACTGAACCATCCCATCCTGGGCAACCCAAATGCACAGTGGGGCACGACAGCGTTCGGAACCATCACCAGCATCAGCAGTGCCAGCACTCCGCGCAGCTTCCAGCTCGCGGGTCACCTCAACTTCTAACGTAGGTAGTCTTCACAACTCATGGGCCCTGCATGACACTGTCATGTGGGGCTCAATTTTGTTACCCACTCATCTGTACCGCAGGAGTATGTTGTATGCGCTTCAAGGTAGCTGCACTCGTCCCTCTTGCCGCCGGCGTATTGCTCTGTCCGGCCCTGTCTGCCGCCCAGGACTTCAACGTCCCCAACGATCGCCGTCCCGCCGACAAGCGTCCCACGCCGGAGGAGATCGCGCATCCCCCCAAGAGCTGGATCGACAAAGACACCGGCCATCGCGTTGTCCGTCTGACCGATGAGCCCGGCTCCGCGAGTTTCTACTTCAACGTCAATGCCTACACTCCCGATGGCAAGGAGATGGTCTACACCACACCGGAAGGCATCTCAGTGCTGGACCTGCACACGCTCAAGTCGCGCAGCGTGGTGAAGGGCAAGGTCCGCACGTTGGAGGTAGGCCACAAGACGCAGAGCATCTTCTACGTGAAGAACGATGAGCGTGCTGTCTATAAAACCAACGTCGATACCGGCGAGACCACCATGTTGGCCAAGCTGCCGCCGCGCGGCAACATCGTTTCAGTGAATGCCGATGAGACGCTGGCTGCAGGCACCTATGATGAAGAGGATCGCCCGAACGAACAGTATGGYCGTAACGGACGTACGTCAACAGGGCAGCCCGCTGCCGGTGTCTCCCAGACCAGTCCGCTGGATCAGCCGCTGAACAAGGGCGAGATGATGGAGCGGCGTCTTGCGGCGAGGATTCCGCTGGTGCTCTATACGCTCGATTTGCGCAACGGTAAGGTCACGCCGCTGCTGCACTCGACTGACTGGGTAAACCATCTGCTCTTCTCTCCCAGCGATCCCAAGCTGTTGATGTACTGCCATGAGGGTCCGTGGCAGAAGGTCGATCGTATCTGGACCATCTGGACTGACGGAACGCACAACCAGCTGATGCACAAGCGCACCATGGCGATGGAGATCGCGGGACACGAGTTCTGGGGACAGGATGGAAAGACCGTCTACTACGATCTGCAGACACCCAAGGGAGAAGACTTCTGGCTGGCTTCTCTGAACCTGGAGACGGGTAAGCGCAACTGGTACCACATGGATCGCAACGAGTGGTCGATTCACTTCAACGTGAATGAGAAGGCCGGTTTGTTTACGGGCGACGGCGGCGATCCGCACCAGGTAGCTCGCGCTCCTGATGGGGAGTGGATCTATCTCTTCCATGCAAAGAAGGTCCAGAGCGAAGGCATGGTGGATGGTCCTGTGTACGTACAGCCATGGGCCCTCCAGTCGGAGAAGCTGGTGAATATGAGCAAGCACAACTACACGCTGGAGCCGAATGTAAGCTTTACGCCGGATCTGAAGATGGTGATCTTCCGGTCGAATATGTTTGGACCGACTTATGTCTTTGGTGTGGAGATTGAGAAGGCGAAGTAAGTTATTGGGGGAAGAGAAGAGGCACCCGATGGGGTGCCTCTTTTTGTGTTTAGGTTTGTCATCCTGAGCCGAAGGCGAAGGACCCGTCTTGGTGCTCATTCTTCGCTGAAAGCGAAGAATGGTATCTCGCGAAGCGAGACCGGTTTCAGTTTTGTGGTTTCCTTGCCCACCCTAACTCCGTGAGGGTGGGGCACCCCGGCGGATTGAATACCGCTCGAAAAGCAGATCCTTCGCTAAACCACCCCAGCCAGCGAAGCTGGCCGGGGTCCCCTACGCTCAGGACGACATGCAAAAAAGATATAGCTACTTCTTCT
>NZ_JBFRCY010000237.1:0-9375 GCF_052113305.1 Terriglobus sp. YAF25 | reverse complement strand
CATCCGCTCCATAGAGCAGGCGCAGGCGCTGCCTCGAATTCTCAAGTCCGGTTCCGGAGACCTCGATCGCAGTAGAGATTGCTGTCGGGAGAGGATTGGTGACCATGATTTGCAGGGTGTTGTCCGCGATGCTGGAGCGCAGGACAACCTCGCCACCCTGCTCGATGCGCGCAATGCCGTGCTTTACGGCGTTCTCGACCAGATGCTGGACCGCCATCGGAGGAATGAGAGCCTGCCGGGCTTCGTCGGTGATCTCGCAACGCACTCTCAGTCTGTGTTCGAAGCGCATCTGTTCGAGTTGAAGGTAGTCGTCGACGACAGCGAGTTCGTCCTTGAGCGGAATCTCGCGACGTTCTTCGGTTCGCAGGCCGGCACGCAGCAGACCGGCAAGGCGGGTAAGGGCCAGGTCAGCCTGCGCGCGGTCTTCATACATGAGGGCGCGAATGGTGTTGAGCGCGTTGAAGAGGAAGTGCGGATTCACGCGGGCGCTCAGGCTACGGTACTGTGCCTCCTGCGCAGCAAGTTCGAGCTCAAGGCGGCGAGCCTCATCGCGGCGGCGCTCGCGAACAGTGTGGATCAAGGCGTAGACGATGACCCAACCGAAGAGCATGATGCAGTTGTTCACGTAGAGGGAGACAGCGATGCCGCGGTCGACCTTGCCCAGCGTGATATGGAGAAGACGGTCGTTGATCGCGATCATCAAGGCGCTCATGAGCGCTGCCATAGCGAGAAACAGCGGCACCAGACGCGGCAAGAGTGCGCGCAACGGCAGCGTGATCCAACGGCGCAGGCCGAGATGTAGCAGGTGTGAGGCTACGATGCCGTAGATAAGGTAGAGCCCATAGGACAGAGCTACCTGTCCGAAGAGTTTTCGCGTAAGGGGGTGGTGGCTGTACTGCAGATAGACCAGGGCAATGGAGAAAAGGATGAGGCAGAGAATTCCCCAGCCGCCGAGCTGCAGCCAGAGGTAACGCCGCGTAAGACTACTTCGCCGTACGGCCAAAGAACTCYTCCAGGATCCTGTTAACGCGCGCCATCGCATTGAGGACACGGAAGTCGTGGTGGCTGTCCTCCAGGACAAGGTGTGCCACGGCGGCGCCGGCTCTGCGTTCCAGTAGGGCGGCCGCGCGCGGGAAACTCTCGGCAAGCAGAAGGCAGCCCGCCAGAAAGATGACCAGCGCAATCAATAACATCACCAGACTCCTGAAGCGAATCATAGGGTAGTACCTCGGCGAAGTCTGAGATTAAAGGGGTGGCACAGACCGCCGCTCCGCAGCCCGCTGCTCCCGCTGCGGCGCCGCAGCAGGTGAAGCCCGAAGCCGTTCCCGCGAAGATCGCCCTGATCGCCTTCGAGCAGGTGGTTCTCGCCACCAACGAGGGCCAGCAGGCGGTCGCCACCGTCCAGAAGAAGTACGAGCCCACCAAGGCCAAGATCGAAGCTGCGGGTAACGAAGTCGATTCGCTGAAGAAGCAGCTCCAGAGCGGCACCAGCCTTTCGGACGATGAGAAGGCCAGCCGCGCCCGCACCATCGACACGAAGGAAAAGCAGCTCAACCGCGATGCCGAGGATGCACAGGCCGCTTACAACCAGGACCTGCAGGAAGCAATCAGCAAGATTGCCGGTAAGGTGAGCCAGGTAGCCCAGCAGTATGTCGCCAAGAATGGCTACACGCTTCTGATCGACATCGGCAGCCAGCAGAGCAACGTAATGTGGGCGACTCCGAACACCGATATCTCRCAGGCCGTTGTAGATGCTTACAACACCCAGTCCGGTGTTGCTGCTCCTCCGCCGTCTGCTCCGTCGGCCACTAAGCCGGCGACGCCGCGTCCTTCAACGACACCGACGACGCCGCGTCCTTCGACGACCCCGAAAAAGTAAAAACCAATTCCGCGAAACGAACTGAAGGGCCGGAGGAACATCCTCCGGCTCTTCGGCATTTCTGTGGAAAACTCTGTGGATCACTTTTGGGTATTGGCGGGAAAACGCGGATCCGCTTTTGAAGAATGCACTATCTATGGTTCGCTGTAGGTCGATAACTATATTATTTTCAATAAGTTATAGAGATTGTTTGACGGCGCGACAGAGATGGTTTTGAGTTTTTCCCGTTACGGACCCGAAACAGGCTTTCCACAGATCGTGTTACACCACCGTTAACGATCCTGCTGAATCTAAAGAGACGGCTCTCGCAGGCTAAGGCGTTTTCTCCTGATGGTGTAGAGCCGAAGCGCTTTGACTGGTAGGCGCGGTTTTCCTTCGAGAAAACGGTATTCGCAGATTTATCCAACGCTACAGGTATTAGGAGAATTGCTCTAGGGCAGGCCCTTAGTCTTCCCCGATCTTGAGGACGGCGAGGAAGGCCTCCTGCGGGATATCGACTTTGCCGATACGCTTCATCCGCTTCTTGCCTTCTTTCTGCTTTTCCAGAAGTTTGCGTTTACGGCTGATGTCGCCGCCGTAGCACTTGGCGATCACGTTCTTGCGGATGGCGGTGACGGTCTCGCGGGCGACAATCTTTGAACCGATCGCAGCCTGGATGGCGACCTCGAACATCTGCCGCGGGATCAGCTCCTTCATCTTGTGCACGAGCGCCTTACCGCGTTCATAGGCGACATCGCGGTGAACGATGATGGAGAGCGCATCGACCGGTTCGCCGGAGACGAGGATATCCATCTTCACCATCGGCGAGACCCATGTGCCCGTGAGGTGATAGTCCAGCGAAGCGTAGCCGCGCGAGACGGACTTCAGGCGGTCATAGAAGTCGAGCACGATCTCGTTCAGCGGCAGCTCATAGGTCAGCATGACGCGTGTCGGTGTGATGTACTCGAAGTTCTTCTGCTTGCCGCGCTTCTCTTCCACCAGCTTCAGAATGCCGCCGACATATTCTTCGTTGGTCATGATCATCGCGGTGATGATCGGCTCTTCGATCTTTTCGATCGAGGTGACCTCGGGCCAGCGCGATGGATTGTCCACCTCAAGCACCGAACCGTCGGTCATGGTGATCTTGTAGCGCACGCCAGGGGCGGTGGTGATCAGATCGAGGTTGAACTCGCGCTCCAGGCGCTCCTGGATGATCTCCATGTGGAGAAGACCGAGGAAGCCGCAGCGGAACCCGAAGCCAAGGGCGGCCGAGCTTTCGGGCTCGAAGAAAAAGCTGGAGTCGTTCAGGCGCAGCTTTTCGAGAGCGTCGCGGAGCAGGGTGTGCTCATGCGAGTCGACCGTGTAGAGACCGGCGAAGACCATGCTCTTGATGTCTTCGAAGCCGGGCAGCATTCCCGTCGCCGGATGAGCTGCGTCGGTGACGGTGTCGCCGATCTTGGTATCGGCCACGTTCTTGATAGTAGCGACGAAGAAGCCGACCTCGCCGGCGCCGAGGGACTCGATCTCGACCGGCTTGGGGGTGAGAACACCGAGGTTCTCGATGTCGAAGACCTTGCCGTTCGACATCAGCTTGATCTTCTGGCCCTTGTACATGCGGCCGTTGATGATACGGGCAAGTACGATCACGCCGCGGTAGGCATCGAACCAGGAGTCGAAGATCAGCGCCTGCAGGGGAGCATCGCTGTGACCTTTCGGATGCGGCAGCAGATGAACGATGGATTCCAGGATCTCATCCACACCGAGGCCGGTCTTTGCGGAGACGGGGACTGCGTGGTCCGCTGGCAGGCCAACGGCCTGCTCGATCATCTCCTTGGTGCGCGGGATATCGGCGCTGGGAAGATCGATCTTATTAATGACCGGAATGATCTCGAGACCATTGTTGATGGCGAGGTAGGCGTTCGCCAGGGTCTGGGCTTCCACGCCCTGCGAGGCATCGACGACCAGCAGCGCGCCTTCGCAGGAGGCCAGCGAGCGCGAAACCTCGTAGCTGAAGTCCACGTGGCCGGGTGTATCGATCAGGTTCAACTGGTAGGTCTGTCCGTCGCGTGCGGTGTACATCATGCGGACCGAGTGGGCCTTGATGGTGATGCCGCGCTCGCGCTCCAGATCCATGGCGTCCAGCACCTGAGCCTGCATCTCGCGCGCGGTCAAAGAGCCAGTCATCTCCAGCAGACGGTCTGAGAGTGTGGACTTGCCGTGGTCAATGTGCGCGATGATCGCGAAATTTCGGATGTATTTAGGATCCATCTCGGGTGGGAACAGCCTCAACCTCCATCTTAACATCCGAGCGGAAAGGGGAGGACCACAACCATTGGGAGAAGTTGGCGTCATACAATGAGCAGGAACCGCGTGCGACAATCTGCCTCCATGCCGACCCGATTCGGCAAAGTACTTCTGGGCCTGGCCTGCATCCCCGTGGTGTTTCTTACGGGGTGTCCGCAGCAGCAACCGGTGAAAGCACCCACACCGCAGGCTCCGCCTACGATTACAGCCACTCCGGTGCCGGCTGCGGCTCCTCAGGTTCCTGACTACGCCGCGCGCGCCCAGGCTACACGCGTGCAGCAGCTCATCACCCAGGTCGATCGCAGCTATAACTCCGGTCTGCAGAACTATCGCGCCGGAAGACTCGATGCGGCACGCATGGACTTCGATGCATCGGTCGACATGATGCTGACCAGCGGTCTGGATATCCGGTCGATTCAGCAGCTCAATGACGAGTTTGAGCGCGTGGTCACCGCAGTGAATGCGCTGGAGCTGGACGCATTGAAGCAGGGCACCGGTTTTTCTCCGAAGCTGGAGGCCGCACCTCTGGACGCGGCCAATGACGTGACCTTCTCCCCCGATCCCGAGCTGACCGCGAGATTGAATGCCGAGCTGCGCACCACGGTGTCGGACTTTCCGCTGGCGGTGAATGACTACGTCGCCGGCTTCATCAATTACTTCACGAAGTCTCCCGGCGGGCACGTGCATCTGTTGCGGTCGCGGGAGCGTGCCGGCAAGTACAAGGACATGATCCAGAAGATCCTGCGCGAGGAAGGTGTCCCTCAGGACCTGATCTATCTGGCGGTCGCCGAGTCCGGCTTCCAGCCACAGGCATTGAATGGGAAGAGCGGCGCGGGCGGCATGTGGCAGTTCATGCCGTTTGCGGGCGCCTACGGGCTTACACGCAACGGCTGGGTGGACGAACGGTTTGATCCGGAGAAGTCTTCGCGCGCTTATGCGAGATATATCAAGGAGCTCTACAACCAGTTCGGTGACTGGTACCTGGCTCTGGCTGCCTATGACTGGGGCCCGGGCAATGTGCAGCGCGCGGTGATGCGCACCGGCTATGCGGATTTCTGGGAACTGTACCGGCGCGGCAATCTTCCGGGCGAGACCAGGAACTACGTGCCTGGCATCATCGCGGCCATCATCATGGCGAAGAACCCGCAGCAGTACAACCTGACGGAGATCAATCCGGAGCCGCCGGCGGTGTATGACACGGTATCGGTCAGCTCGCAGGTGGACCTTCGCCTGGTGGCGGACGTGACGAACTCATCGGTTGCGACCCTGGTGAGCTTGAACCCAAGTCTGCTGCGGCTGGTGACGCCGCGCGATATGACCTTCGATCTCCATATCCCGGCGGGGACGAAGGACGAGTTCCAGAAGCGCATCAGCGCCATTCCGGAAGACAAGCGCGTGAGCTGGCGCTTCCATGAGGTGCGTGGCGGCGAGACGTTGAACTCGATCGCGGAGAGCTTCCACGTCCATGCATCCGAGATCGCCAGCGTGAATGACATCGCCGATGGAAGCGCGCTCGATCTCGGCGACGAGCTCGTGATCCCAGTTGCCCCGGTGAGCACCACCAGCGCATCGGGCGCGGTCCATATCCAGCGTTACACGATGCGCAGGGGCGATACGCTGATCACCGTGGCAGACCGCTTCGGTGTCAGCGTGGAGCAGTTGAGGCGCTGGAATACATTGCGTTCAAGCCAGGTAAGCGCAGGCAAATCGCTCATYGTGAGTGAGCCGGTAAGGCTTGCTCCACAGGGGCGTGGAGCTCGCAAGAAATCATCGAACGCGAAGGCTTCGACATCAGCAAAGAGCTCTTCGAAGAAGACTGTGACGACATCAAAGAAGCCGTCGAGCTCGGCTGCCAAGAAGCGACGGTAAGCAAAAAGAGTTCCTCTAACGCAACTTCTTCTTGCCAACGCTTCCTCATCGTTGCATTCTTTAGCTAGAATTCGTTCCGCTGACGCTGCGTCATAATGACTGCAGACAGGGTGGAGGAGATATATGGCCTACGACGACGAGATCATCAAGCTTCATGCATCGGCTGTAGAAGACAACTACGACGACGAGTCCGAAGACGACCTCGACGAAGTCGATGAAGAAGAGGAGGTCGAGGTGACCTCTGATGATGATGACGCCGAGCCTTTGCTGCATGAGGTGCTGCACGCCGAAGAGGTAAGCATCCCGACGGCACCGGCCGATGCGGTTCATACCTACGAGCCTGCGGAGAAGGAGCCCGGGCTTGCCATTGCTGCTGCCTCCGCGCCCACACCGATGAAAAAGGCTCCGGCGAAGAAGGCTTCTGCTAAGAAAGCCGCGCCGAAGAAGGCCGCGGTCAAGAAGGCTGCGGTCAAGAAGGTGGTAAAGAAAACCGCCGCTAAGTCCGTTAAGAAGGCTGTAGCGAAAAAAGCAGCCAAGAAAACGGTGGCGAAGAAAGCCGCCAAGAAGGCCGTCGTGAAGAAGGCCGCTAAGAAAGCCGCGCCGAAGAAGGCTGCGAAGAAAGTTTCTACGAAATCTGCCGCGAAGAAGTCGAGCGCTCTACGCGGCGGAAAGGCGACCCCCAAAAAGGCCGCCGCTAAAAAGGGCGCTCAAAAATCATTGAAGAGAGGTATTACCTTGGCAACGAAGAAAGCTGCAAAGAAGGCTGTTAAGAAGGCTGTGAAGAAGGCTCCGGCGAAGAAGGCCGCGAAGAAGGCCGTCAAGAAGGCTGCTAAGAAGGCCGTCAAGAAGGCCGCTAAGAAGGCCACGAAGTAACTCTGTAACCTAAGGCAAGCAAAAAAGCCCGGTTCCTCGAATGAGGCCCGGGCTTTTTTGCGTCTGTACGACGGTGTCTCGGCAGATTCGTCTTGTGTCTGGAGAAATGCTCTAGCGTTGCGAGCGTTCACCCCAACGAACAAGTTCGTTRGGGACCCCGAGGGTGGGGCACCCAGGTAGGCATAGAGAGCAGCTCCGTCAAGCGAGCTGGTTCGTTGGTCCCGACCCTTAATGCTTATCTCGCCCGGGTGCCCCACCCTCACGGAGTTAGGGTGGGCGGGGAGCCCCGAGTCCCGAACAAATACAAAACGAACATGTCGGATAAACGCGAGGGGGAGTTTGAAGCAGCAAAAGAGGCCCGCCGAAGCGGGCCTCTTTCAAGGGAACGATGCGATCTAGTTGTGTGCTGATGCGATCTCGGCCAGCACCTGTTCGGAGTGGTTGGGGATGTCTTTTACCTCCCACACCTTGACCACCTTGCCCTTGGGATCGATCAGGTAGGTGGTGCGGGCGGCAAATTTCATGGTGCCGCGTTCGGCGATGGGGACGTTATAGGCATCGATGACCTTGTGATCCGGGTCGGCGAGGAGCTTGAAGTCGAAGGTGTCTTTGCTGCACCAGGTCTTGTGGCTCTCCACGGTGTCAAGGCTTACACCCAGAACCACTGCCTTGGCGGCTTCGTACTTCTTGATATCGCGCTGGAAGTTATGGGCCTCAATCGTGCAGCCCGTGGTCTGATCCTTGGGGTAGAAGTACAGGACGACCCACTTGCCCTTGTAATCGCTCAGGTGGACAGCTTTGTCTTCCTGCGAGATGGCTGAGAAGTCCGGCGCCTTCGAGCCGACCGGAAGGTAATCGCTCGCGGCCCTTGCCTTCAGAGCGAAGGTTCCGGACAGGGCGAGGCCTGCGATGACGACTGCGGCAAACAAACCTTTACGCATGCTGCAATTCTCCTTGAGTGAAGCGTCACTAGTGTATTCCTGGCCCTATCAGACGGATGTCACCGAAATGGTAATGTTCGCGGCATCGGCCGCGGCAACAATCGCGGTCTGATCGAATACCAGGGTGCGCCCAGCCTCGATGGAAAGACATGTCGCTCCCGCCGCGATCATGGTCTGAATGGTCTTCAGGCCGATCACAGGCACGTCGAAGCGCATGTCCTGACGGGGCTTGGCTACCTTGATGACTGTTAGACGGCGGGCCAGCGTAGAAGACTCATCCTCGAGCGTGCGAAAAATTTCCCCGGCCCGGGCGATGGTTGCATCCGTACCCTCCATAGCCTCAATCGCAACGCAGGCCTGGGCGGCAACAACGACTGTTTGCCCAAGGTCGAAGCCGGCGATGCCCAGAGCAACTTTCCTGCCGTACTCGATATCGGCGAGCTCCTGCTCATCGGGGTGGCGGCTGGTGAGCACGCCTGGTTTGGCGAGAAGAGGCTCGAGGTAGGTGGTGGAGGAGATCAGCTCAATGCCTTCGTCGCCCAGCACCTTGGCCACGGCTCCCAGAAGCATGTCGGTGTTGCGGGTGCGCAGATTCAGCAGCAGCTTGGCCAGGCGCCAGTCCGGCCGGATGGAAGAGAAGATCTGCTTATGCTTCACCTGCCCGGCCATCACGGCACGGGTGACACCTTCCTTCTGGAAGGTCTCGATCAGCTTCGAGAGCTCACCGAGCGAAAGCCAGTGCACGCGCACACCAGGGTCGCGAGCGGCAATCTCATTCATCTCGAGGTCGGTTTCTTCTTTGATCGCGGCCACAACGACGGTCAGGCCGTGCGAACGCGCGGCTTCGAGCAAGAGAAAGGGGAACCTTCCGTTCCCCGCGATCAATCCAAGTTTTCCGTTGCCGCTCTCGCTCACCGAATGACTCCGCGGTGGCTGCGGCCGATGAACTCCGCCAGGTAGGCAACCTTGTCACCGAACTCGCCCGCAGCTACCTTCTCGCGGATCGACGCGAGGGCATCGCTCATATTCAGCTTGGAACCGACGATCAGCCGGTAGGCGGCGCGGAGCTCTTTGATCTCTTCGAGCGTAAATCCACGGCGCTCAAGCCCGACCTTGTTGATGGAGTAGGCATGGTTCTCGCGGGTTGCGCTGGTCAGCGAGTAGGGCATCACGTCCTGCGTCGCCATGGTGCCGCCGCCGATGTAAGCGTATTTGCCTACGGCGCAGAACTGATGCACGGCGCTGAAAGCGCCGACGGTGGCAAAGTCTTCTACGACAACATGGCCTGCGAGCGTGGCGTTGTTGGCAAAGATGCAGTGGTCACCGACATGGGAGTCGTGCCCGATATGCGCGAAGCACATGAACAGGTTGTTGGATCCGATGCGGGTCAGACCGCCGCCACCTGCAGTGCCGCGGGAGATGTTCACGCTCTCGCGAATGTCGTTGTTGTCGCCGATGATGACCTGGGTCGCTTCTCCCCGGTACTTCAGGTCCTGCGGAGGAACGCCGATGCAGGCGAAGGGGGAGATG
>NZ_JBFRCY010000236.1:0-10815 GCF_052113305.1 Terriglobus sp. YAF25 | reverse complement strand
GCGATAGCGTCCTGCGCGAAGACGAAGCCGCGGTACATGTAGTTGCTGCTGTCAAACAGAATGAAGACGCTGGCCCCGGCAGTTTGAGGGCCGCCGGTTGCGGATGGAAGAGCCGGGTCACCGGGCGCGGGAATGGATTGTGGCGCCGTTGTGGGCATTGGAATGCCTGTATCGTCGGCCGCGCGCGTGAGGGTGGTGACACCTTCTTCAAAGCCGGCGAGCCTTTCGGGGATCTTATCCTCGGTAACGACGAAATCATCCGGTTTCAGACCGCCGATGTAATTGCCCTTGCCATCTGTAACGGCGACACTCAACTGTACGAGTACGACGTTGACGCGAATACGCGAGTTATCCTCCTGCGCACGCAGGCCGCCTTGCAATAGCACTAACAGACCCAATGACGTTCCAGTCAACAAATTTCTAAACATACTCAGTGTCCCGTAATTTCCAAGATTTCATTGCGCGCTGCTTGCAACGGCCTGCGCTGCTTTTTGTGCTGCAATACTATGGCGGAAGTCTTCTCCTGTTTCTCGCATGGCGCGGTCCAGTGCTGCCCAGTCCTCAATGTGCGATGCGAAGATCTTTGCCGTCATGCGCCGTGTCAGTTCCGGCACAAGGCGATGAAGCATGACCGGTTGATAGCCGAGCTCATCGGCAAGGCGGGCCCAATAGAAGTTGTTGGAGTCCCAGCTTTCGCCGAAGAGGCGGCTCGAGAAGCCTCCGAAGAAAGGAAATGGTTTGATCGCCAGGAGATCGCGGCCATAGCTGGAGTCCATGACCGGGTGCGGTACACCAAAGTCGCGCGCAATGCGGTCAGGCCGTGACTCTTCCGGATGTTCTTTACTCAACGCTTCGAGTTCCTGATCGGCAGGGCTCCATGCCTGCTCCTGCGGGAAGCGCGTGCGGTACAGCGAGGCGAGATAGAAGGCATCGGCAGGAGCTATCTTTGGCGGGCTGGCGGTCTTGCTGTTCCATGCGTCGTCCACCGTCATTATTTGACCAACGGTCAGGCGATCTTCCAGAATGCTGCGAACATGGGAACGGACTTCCGGGTTCTTGCGGGCGAGATCGATGAGGTCTTCTCCGGCTCGCTGATAGAGAGCGGCGGCATGCATCTCCGGGGCGGTGATCTCCCACCAGCGTGGCATGCTTGCGGAGACGAGAAGCTCGGGAACCAGCTCGCGCCAGATAAGCGCCTGTACATTTTCCGGAACGATAAAGTCCTGCTCCGACTTTGCTAAAGCAAAGGGAAGATCAGCCAACGAGCCGGCGAGATAGGCGCCCCCACTGGCGGGTGAACCGGTGCCGAAGAGTTCTGCGATCATCCAGGCACGTTCGGGGCTGGAAACGGTTGTGCCAGTGAAGTCATGGGCACGTACAAAGACGGGATTGTGGTGCAGCATCTGCGCGCCCGGCGGCTCGTAGTAGGCGTAGTTCAGGCCCACCAGGGTGTCGCGGAGGAAGGCCGCCAGGGTGCCGCGGGCATTCTCAAGCTGCTGCTTGTTTGGTTGCGACTTCAGCAGCTTCGTCATGTCGGTGCGCGCCTGGAGCTGCGCATGGCGAATCGAGTATCCGCGGGGAGCCCATTCGATGCGCTCCATTGTGGTGAGAATGGCGCGCGGCATCTCAAACTCGCGCAGTTCCTCGGCCATCGGCAGCAGCTTGTCCGCGGTGGTTGTGCCTTGTGAAAGAGCAGAGAGACCGTCACTTAAGGTGAAGAGCGTGTCGAGCGAGACCAGCCGCTGATCGACCATGACGGAACGGATACGGCCGGCCATTTCCTGCTGCATGGCGCGGCCTTCGCGGCTGCTCTGGTTTGGCCCTCCAAGCAGACTGATCCATTCGTCCTGAGTGCAGTTCGGCTTACCGGCGGCCGCCATGGCAAGCTGGCCGAGCGATTCGCGGGCGTGGTCGAAGAGCTCGGTATCATTCTGTACTTTGTTGAAGGGCTCCAGCATGTGCTGCCAGGAGGCGTTCAGCATTGCGGGCTGGATCTCACCCTGCCGGGCCAGTACCTGCCATATGCCGACTATGGCCTGGAAAGAACCGAGAGCATTGCCCCGAAGCGTCTCATTGGAGATGCCGCCTACAGTTTGAGCTGTATTGATGAACTGCTGAATCGAGTCATTGTCGAGTTCTGGGAATTCCGCAAAGAGTGGGAACCAGTTGGCATACTGCGAGAAGTGCGATGCCATCAGGCGGACCGTCTGCGGGTCGAGCGGTTTGGCATTGCCACGGGCGCGGTCGATGGCGTTGGTCTGGAGGAAGACCTGCAGCGGTCCGCTCTCCATATCAGTTCGGGAGATGCCAACCATCCCTTGCAGCACCTGCTCCGGACGATTCCAACCTTTTGCGTGCTTGGCCCATTCGCTTGTGGCATGGTTGCGCGGAGCATCGGCGAGGATGTGCTTCCATGTATCGATATCTCCCGGGATATGAGGTGTGCCATCGGGAGCCCAGTTTGCGCGTGAGAAGAGGACGAGGATATCGGGAGCGCGGCGGAAGACACCACGAGTCGCAGGCGGATCCGAATCGGACGGATGGAAAGCTTCGTACAGCTGCTTCATGCGCGTCGGCTCGGTAAGGTGAACCTGTTCCTCACGGCTGGCGCGAGACAGGGAATCGAAGTAAGCCGCGGTCCAGCCACGGTCTTTCGCAAGCAGATGAAGGATGAAGTCTCCGGGCGACTGCGGGCTTGCTCCCACAATATCTTTCCAGGCATTGTCGCTGGTTGGGCCGCCAGGGACAACAACGCGGTTATCGCGGACGGTGAGCTCGCCGCCATAGAAATCGAGGACCGCGCTGACCGGCGCCAGGCGGCGAAGACCAGGCTGGCGCAGCAGTACGTTGCGCGTTTCAGGATCAAGCTTACTCATCGCCCAGTAAAGACGTGCTACTGACGGATCGTCGACGATGGCGTCAATCAGGCTGCTGATGCCGCGGCGACGGCTGGTGCTGATGCTGAACCAGTCGCCCTCGTGCAACAGGCCCGGCACCTGCGAGTAGGTGTAAGGCATGGTGAAGGTCTGACCGGTTTGCAGTGCTTCTTCAAGCTGGGGGAGGGGAAAACCGGAATCGATGGTCAGAAAGGCGCGGTCGGGATCGGCGGTCGTAAGCAGCGTGGTCTTTCCGCAGCCGTTGCGGATGCGGTAACCCAGGATCTGCAGGAGCGGGACGGCGTCCGTGCAGCTTGTGACTTTGAGAGTTCCCGCGGGGCCGGCGAGCGCTTGCAGCTCCCGTGCCTGGGCGACGTAACGGTCCAGCAGCATCAGATATTCGGATGGTCGGCCGCCGGAGTAACCACGGATGAAAACGCTACGCGCGAAGAGCGGAAGAACATCTTCCGGGGCGGCTTTCTGGCTGACACCCGCCATGCGCAAGAACGAGCGCAACGGCCCTGGAATCAGTACAGTGCTATTTTGAGCGAACGCGATCGGTCCAAGCCCGATTATGAGACGACTCATAAAAACATTTTTTCTGCCCACGTTTCGGCACCCATCAAAATTTCGGTTGACAGTCATTTGCATTCTCCCTATATATTTTTGCCCGCGTAATAAAGCCGTCAAAGACGGAACTCTAAAAACAGGTTGCCTTGTAACGCAGGGAAGTCCTCTTCCACACAGGGTGACCACAGGAAGTCATTGAAACAGGGGGCGTATATGAAGCGAAGGCTTCTGATGTTTTTCCTCATACTTATTTCGTCAATAGGAATTTCCGCAGCACAGGCGGTGGACAGCCAGCAGATTTCGGGCACTGTCACCGATCCTTCCGGCGCGGCGGTTCCTCAGGCGGATGTCACGGTAATCAACGAGGCCACCGGCGTCAGCCGAGCGGTCAAATCGAACGATGACGGTAACTACGTCGTTCTTAACCYTCCCGTAGGCATCTACACGGTCACTACGACCATTGCGGGATTCAAGAAGTCGGTCCTGACCGGCGTTCACGTGGACGTGGGCAGCAAACCGTCCGTACCGGTCGAGCTTGCTCTTGGCCAGGCCACCGAGTCCATCGAGGTAAAGTCGAGCGATGTGCTGATCCAGACAACGACGGCGGAGATCGGCGGCGTGATTTCGAGCACGGAAGCGACGCAGATCCAGTTGAATGGCAGAAATTACATTCAGCTTCTCACCTTGCAGCCGGGTGTATCGCAGACGATCGCCGGAGGCTTCGCGCTCTTCGGTACCTATGGTGTTAGCGGCAGCTCGCAGTCGGTGAATGGTATCCGTACCGATTCGGCGAACTACTTCATTGACGGCGTCGATAATAAGGACAATGGCGGCGGCGGTAACAACTTCGTCAACATCTCTCCGGACTCCTTGCAGCAGTTCCGTAACGTTGCATCTGCCTACGATGCCAGCTACGGTGGAACCTCCGGTGCGACGGTATCGGTAGCGATTAAGAGCGGTGGCCGCAACTTCCATGGCAGCGTGTATGAGTATCTGCGCAATGACGCTGTTCAGGCCTATCCCTTCCGGGCGATCAGCTCCTACAGCGTGGCTCCGGTTAAAGCGCCGCTCCGTTATAACGACTTCGGCTATACCATCGGGGGTCCGATCTGGATTCCTGGTGTCTTCAACAAGAACCGGGAGAAGCTCTTCTTCTTTGCCGCACAGGAATACAAGCGCCTTCGCACCTCGACGGTGCAGAATGTGACGGTTCCCACTCCGGCGGCCATCGCAGCTGCTATCTCAGCGGGAGGATCCACTGCGACCGGTCGTGCTCTTGCTGCAACGGTGCTGCAGGACCCAAGCGGCAACTTCCGTTACCTCAGCCTGGGAAACAATAACCAGTCCGAATACCTGGTCAAGGTCGACTACAACATGAACGAGAAGAACCAGATCAGCGGGCACTTCGTTCACGACAATACGCTCAACGTGGGTAATCCGACGAACTTCGTGATCTACGATCGCACCATCCCCGGACTGGAGACAATTTGATAACTATCAACGTATCTATGCGTTGAAGGATGACTTCTCGCGCGTGCTGGGGAACCACTCTCTCAAGATTGGTGGGTACTTCTGGCGCGCGCGTAAGAACCAGACGGCTCCGCCGGCTTTGAACGGGCAGTTCACCTTCAGTTCCTTAAATGCTCTCGTTCAAGGCAACTTCGCCAACTATACCGAAGGCAGCAACATTCCCCAGATCCAGGCTCGTTTCCCGCAGTTTGAAACCTATGTGCAGGATGACTGGAGAACGACTCGCCGGTTGACCCTGAATATTGGCCTCCGCTGGCAGCTCATGCCGCCTATCTCAAGCTGGCCCAACAACACCGCATTCTTCGACCCGACACTATTCGATCAATCGAAGGCGGCGACCATCAGCCAGACAAATGGAAGTATTACCTCCAACCCTTCGCCCTACAACGGTCTTGTACTGCCCGGCAACGGCTTCTCCGAGAAGGCGAAGCAGGTGGTAGCGCCATCCGTATACAACAACCCGGCGGTGCAGGCGTTGTTCCGAAACAAGCCCGGCGGTATTGTCGAAACGAAGTACAACACCTTCGCTCCACGCGTTGGGTTCGCTTATGACTTGACGGGAAAACAGACTACCGTGGTCCACGGCGGCTACGGCATGTCCTATGAGCGTGTCGAAGGTAACTATATTTACGGTGCGTCGTCGCAGTTGCCGTTTACCGCAGTTGCTTCACTTGCCAGCGCCGGCAACGTGGACGGCCTCGGTAGCATCGGTACACAGTCCACGCCAACCAATATCGGCAACTCGGCGGCAATGAACCTGGAGCCCCCGCGGATTCACAGCTACAGCTTTGGTGTACAGCACAAGCTGTTCAACAACACGTCCGTTGAGCTGAACTATGTAGGCTCTCGTTCAGCGAACCTGACCTACCGCAAAAACCTGAACCAGGCCGCTGCCGGCACGGAGCAGGCAAATCCGTTGGCTGCTGCTCAGCGTAACGCATGGCGCCCGTATCGCGGCTACGGCGAAATCTACCAGTACACCAATGGAGCCCATGCGAACTACAACTCGCTGCAGTTCCGCATGCAGACCCATTTCAATCACGGTGGCCTGGCGACGATTTCCTATACCTGGTCCAAGGCTCTGACCGAAGGTTCTACCTTCGACTACCAACCGCAGGATAGCAACAACCTGCACGCTGACTACGGTCCGGCTAACTACAATCAGCCTAAGATCTTCGTAGCCAGCTACGTCTATCCCATCCCCTTCTGGCAGCATGAGCAGGACTGGTACAAGAAGGTGATTGGAGGTTGGCAGCTTTCGGGTATTACCCGTATTGCGAACGGCCTGCCGATCAATGTGGTTCAGCCCTCCGGCCAATCAGTCGCAGGCAATCTCGTGACAACTTCCTCTGTTGCCCAGCGCCCGAACCTGGTTGGCGATCCCTATGCTCATAACGGCAAGCAGTATCTGAACCCTGCTGCGTTCGCTGTTCCGGCTGCGGGAACCTACGGCAACCTGGGGTACGACGCCATCAAGGGGCCGCTGTTCAATAACTGGGACGTCGCGCTGCAGAAGAACATTCCAATTCACGAAGACATTGGAGTGGAGTTCCGCGCCGAGATGTTCAATGCTCCGAACCACCTGTCGCTCTTCACGATCAGCAATACGCTCGGATCTGCCCAGTCAAACGGAACCTACCAGACGAACTTCAGCTCAACCGGTACGTTCCAGAACGCTTTCGGTCAGGCGACGGCTACCACCGATCCCCGCACGATGGAGTTCGTTCTCCGCGTTCATTTCTAACCTCCAACGGGCCCCGGTTTTATGCCGGGGCCCGCATTTTCCCGACACCACCCCGCTTGACACACGATTTTCGCGCCTCTTATATTCGAGGCGGAAAATAAATCCATTCCCATTACGGCTGCGCCTCTCCTCCAATGGAGTTTGCGCGGCGCAAGAAGCGAAGGTTCGATGAGGCTCCGTTCCCGAAACATCCTGCTGGCCGCTGCGGTGGCGGCGCCAGTGATGCTGTTTACCTTAAGCCGGATGACAGCTCAGGCCCCACAGACTCCTGGTCAAAGACCCACTCCTGCTCAGAGACCCAGTTGGACGGTGGGGTCACAAGGTCCCCTGCCGGAGCACGCCAAGTTCACGCCGCTGCAGGCGGAGAACGGTGGAGCGCTCTTTATCCAGAACTGCGCCTTCTGCCATGGCAAGGATGCCGCCGGCGGCGAGACCGGGCCTGACCTGACACGCTCGAAGCTGGTGACCGGCGATAAAAACGGCGAGGCGATCGGCGCGGTGATCCGCAACGGCCGGTTGGAGAAGGGCATGCCACGCTTCAGCCTGTCGGATACCGAAATTCTGAATCTTGTAGCGTTTATTCACACCCAGCAGGATTCCTCACTATCGCAGTCCGGTAATCGCCGTGGCGTGGACGAGAGCGATCTGCACACCGGCAATGCCGAGGCGGGCAAGAAATATTTCGAGGGGCCGGGAGGCTGCACTCAGTGCCACTCGGCAACGGGCGACCTGGCCGGGATTGCCTCAAAGTTCAGCGGTCTCAGGCTCGAGATGCAGATGCTGTATCCCCGTGATGCAAAGACGAAGGCCACGGTGAAGACCAAGTCCGGCCAGACCTTTGCCGGCACTGTCGAATACGAAGACGAGTTCACTCTTGGCATCCGGGATAGCTCCGGGATCTATCGTTCGTGGCCGATGACCGCGATCACTGCAAAGCTCGATAAGCCGGTTGAGGCTCACGTTACCGCCATGAGCAAGTACACCGATGACGACATTCACAATGTTCTCGCGTATATCCAAACCCTTAAGTAAGGAAAGAGAGCGCACGTTGAAGCTGGTCCCGATGAATTGGAAGAAGAGTGCACGGGTGCTGACGCTGGCTGCTGCCGCGACTGCCACTACGGGTTTGAATGCGCAGAGCGTGGATAGTGCGATGCTGAAGAATCCTCCACGCGATAGCTGGCTGGGATATCACGGCGACTACTCCGGCCGCCGCCACAGCGCGCTGACGGAGATCAATACGCGCAACGTCAGCGGGCTGTCGCTGGGATGGGCCTTTCAGACACAACAGAACGGCGTTCTGAAGGCGACGCCGATCCTGGCGGACGGCATTCTGTACTTCACCCTGCCGGATCACGTGTGGGCCATCGACGCCCGCTCCGGTCACCAGTTATGGCACTATGCCGCACCGGCAACTAAGGCGTTCCACATCGGTCAGCGTGGGGTGAGCATTCTGAAGGACAAGCTCTACTACATGACTTCGGACGCGCATCTGCAGGCGCTGGATGCCAAGACCGGCAATGTGCTGTGGGATGTGGAGGTCGCCGACTCGAAGAAGGGGCAATGGGCAACGATGTCTCCCCTGATTGTCGGCAATCACGTCCTGGTGGGAGCTTCGGGTGATTTCGATAACCTGCAGGGCTTCCTGCGAGCGGTCGATCCAGATACCGGAAAGACGCAGTGGACGTTTTACTCGACACCGACAGTGGACACCCCACGAGTTGCCTATAGCGGCAATATGTGGATGACCGGTACGTACGATCCAGAGCTGAACCTGATCTACTTCGGTACGGGCAATCCCTCGCCAGTGCTGAATGGTAAGGTGCGGCCGGGGGACAACCTTTATACCTGCACCATCCTGGCGCTTGATCCCGAGACCGGCAAGCTGGTGTGGCACTTCCAGCCTTCGCCGCACGATACTCACGATTGGGATGCCGTAGAGATCCCAGTACTGGCTGACGGCGTCTTTGAAGGCAAGCCGCGCAAGATGCTGATGCAGGCTTCGCGTAATGGCTACTTCTTCGTAGTCGATCGGACGAATGGCAAGAATCTGCTGACCACGAACTTCGGCCCGGTGAACTGGGCGAAGGGTGTAGATAAGGATGGCCGGCCGATTCCGAATCCCGACAAGGAGCCCGCGCCGGATGGCCGCCTGATCGCCCCGGATGAGGGTGGCATGACGAACTACCGCTCGCCAAGCTTTGATCCGAAGACCGGCTTGTTTATCGTGAGTGCTTCACCGAGCTACAGCCTCTACTTCAATAAGCCCGCCGACGGCGCATACGGCTGGGCAGGCGCGGACTACGGCCTGTGGAGCAAGGGTGTCCTGGACGCGATCGACTACAAAACCGGCAAGATCCGGTGGTCGCATGAGCTTGGCCAGCGTGCAGGCTCCGGTGTTCTGACCACAGAAGGTGGGCTGACCTTTACGGGCGACTCAACCGGGAACTTCCTGGCGCTAGATACGGCGACGGGAAAGACGCTGTGGCACGCGGGAGCGGGAGGGCAGATTGCATCGTCGCCTATCAGTTACGAACTGGACGGGCATCAGTACATCCTGACCAGTGGCGGCAATGTGATGTTTGCCTGGCGCCTGCCTGAGGCTGCGGCGGCACCTGCGGCGAAGCGGACTCCAACTGCAGCAACAACGAAGTAGGAAGAGGCAGATCATGAAGCATTGGTTTCTTGCACTCGCAGTTGGCTTTGGCTCGCTGACACCGGCGGCGATGGCCGCATCGAAGATTCACGTTCTTATCCTCGACGGAGAGAGTGCGGCTCCGTATCACAACTGGGCGGCGGAGACGCCGGTCCTGAAGCAGGAGCTGGAAGAGACAGGCCTCTTCGATGTAGAGGTGTTGACGATTCAGAAGGACGGCGACTTCTCTCAGTTCCATCCCGCGTGGTCGAAGTACCAGGCGGTGGTGCTGAATTATGACGCTCCGGATGAGCGCTGGTCGAGCGATGTGAAGTCCTCTTTCGAGCAGTACATGAAGAACGGCGGCGGACTGGTAACAATCCATGCTGCCGACAATGCCTTTCCCGACTGGGTCGCCTTCAATGAGATGACAGGCATCGGCGGATGGCGTGGGCGTACTGAGAAGGCTGGTCCACACTGGGTTTATAAGGATGGCAAGCTGGTTGCCGATGATAAGCCGGGCCGGGCCGGTGTTCACGGTTTGCGGCTCCCATTCCAACTTACGGTGCGCGATGCCAACCACCCCATTACCAAGGGACTGCCGAAGCAGTGGATGCATCAGGGCGATGAGATGTATGCCAACATGCGCGGTCCCGGCAAGATGACCGTGTTGGCCACGGCCTACTCTGACCCAGAGAACCACGGTACCGGTTTTGACGAGCCGATGCTGATGGTCTCGCAGTTCGGTAAGGGACGCATCTTCCACTCGACACTGGGGCACGATGTGATGGCTATCAGCTCTGAGGATTATGTAGTGACCTTTCAGCGCGGAGTGGAGTGGGTGGCGACCGGCAAGGTCACGCAGCCTGTGCCTTCCTCTTTCCCAACGGCAAATTCAGTGAGCTTTCGTACGGATCTGGCCGCGAAGGATCCGCATTACAGCAAAGGTTTGAACCCGATGGATGGCCCGCCACCGATGCGTCCTGGCACACAACCCACACCACAGAAGTAAGATGGTCGGGAGAGAACATCGCGAATCATGAAGACGATCAAGGGACCTGGAATTTTTCTTGCGCAGTTTGYCGGCGATGAACCGCCATTCAACTCACTGAACGAGATCTGCAAATGGGCCGCCGAAATCGGCTTCAAGGGTGTGCAGATCCCTACCTGGGACGGCCGCCTGTTCGACCTGAAGCGCGCCGCCGAGAGCACAGCCTATTGCGATGAGGTGCGCGGAGTTGCGGCATCGCATGGTCTGGCAATTACGGAGCTCTCAACGCATCTGCAGGGACAGCTCGTTGCGGTGCATCCGGCGTACGATGCGCTGTTCGACAGCTTTGCTCCGGCCGCAGTGCATGGCAAGCCTGCCGCGCGTACGGAGTGGGCGATCGAGCAGCTTCGCTTCGCAGCGAAGGCTTCGCGGAACCTGGGACTCGATCGTCATGCCACGTTCTCAGGAG
>NZ_JBFRCY010000235.1:0-10727 GCF_052113305.1 Terriglobus sp. YAF25 | reverse complement strand
GAAGAATGGCTTTCCGAAAGAGCTCTTCCTTGGAACCGAAAGCCGCGTAAATTCGGGCCGAAGCGATACCGAGCTCTTTCACCAAATCGGACATCGACACGCCCTCAAACCCGCGTTCCCAGAACAGATCGCGAGCTTGAAGTAACGCTCTCTCCGCATCAAACTCCCGGGGGCGTCCCGCCATCATTCGCTCCTTCCTAAGAAGAATAATTGACAGCAGACGGGTTTGCTCCTATTCTTTGTCAATCGGCAAAGAATAGGAGTTCAGTTATGCGGGCTGCAGTGGTGGTGGAACTAGGCAAACCCCTCGTTATCCAGAATGTACCTGGCCCCGAATGCCCAGYTGACGGCGCGATCATTCGGGTAGGAGCTAACGGTATTTGCCGAACAGACTGGCACCTGTGGACGGATGATTGGGCTTGGCGAGGCCTAGCGATCAAGCCGCCGTTCGTGCTCGGACACGAATTTAGCGGGACCATTGAAGAAGTGGGGAAAGATGTACGGAAGTGGAGGAAAGGGGATCCGGTCATCTTTCCCATGAACCCTGGCGATGGTGTCTGTGAGTGGTGTTTAAGTGGCAATCAGAATGTTTGCGACAAAGGGCATGAGCTTGTGCCCGGAGTCTCGTATTGGGGAGCATTCGGCGAATTCGTCGCGGTCCGATTCGCAGATACCAATCTGGTGCGGCAGCCGGACTCTCTAAGCTTTGTGGATACGGCAAGCCTTGCCTGCCGATACATGGCAGCGTTCCATGGCCTGGTCGATCAGGCCAATGTGCGCGGCGGGGAGTGGGTGGCCGTGTACGGTGCGGGAGGAGGCATGGGGCTCTCCGCGGTCCAGATTGCCGCAGCAACCGGGGCGAGAGTCATTGCGGTCGACATTTCCGATAATAACTTGCAAGCGGCGACCGAACTCGGTGCGACGTACACCGTCGACAGTCGGAAAGATGATCCGGTAGAAGCAATCCGGGAGATTACCTCCGGAGGAGCCCAGGTGTCCGTGGATGCGCTTGGCATTCAAGCCACCTGCCAGCAGGCCGTGCGCTCCCTCAGGAAGCTGGGGCGGCACGTTCAACTCGGACATACGACAACGAGAGAGGCTGGATATGTTCCGCTACCGATCGATGAGATCCTGCTCAAGGAGTTGCGACTCTACGGGACCTTCGGAATGCAGGGGCAACGGTACGGCGCGATGCTTTCGATGTGCGTCGCCGGAATACTGCAGCCAGGCAAGGTAGTCCGCCAACGGATTGGTCTAGACCAGATAACGGCGACCTTCGAACAGATGGGGACCTATGGCACGGCCGGGATCGTTGTGATCGATCGATTCTGAAATCAGGTGCGCACTTTATAGGACTTCACTATCGATTTCGAATAGTGATGCAATCAAGAACCAGAGAAAATTAACCCAAGGCCCAGGCCCTTTACTTCGAAGAGAGTTGCTGCTCGATCATTTGTTCAAAGTCCTTCTTCTTCCCAAAGCCAGTGACAGAAGATCGAATGATCCCATTACGATCGATGAGAAAGGTCGAGGGCAGCGATTCGTTGACGCCATATGACCTGGCAAGCGCACGCTTCCCCAGCGATATCGGATAGGTAATTTTTAATCGTCCCAGCGCCGGCCGCACGGCGGTCCAACCGTCCTCATCCATGGAAAGACCGACTACGATTAACCCTCGATCCCGATAGCGATTGGAGAACTCTTCGAACCAAGGCATTTCTACTCGGCACGGAGCACACCATGTAGCCCAAAAGTTGAGGAGTACAACTTTGCCTCGATACTTTACGAGCTCCAAACTCTGTGAGTTTTGATCCTTTAGGGAAAATATGGGAGCCTTTTTGACCGCTGCGGTTTGAGCCGCAGCGGTAAGAGGGTACGCTGCCGCAAATGAAAACAATGCGACAAACAGAGATGTCTTTTTCATTCGCAGCCTGCCTTAACCGACCAGCGCAGGAATTTCAGCGCGAATAAATTCCTTCACACCTTCAGGTCCGGCGATGTGAAGAGTCATCGGCTCGGAGCCGTTAAGAAGGTGGACGTCGAAGGTAAAGAAGGGGCAACAGAGACGTTCATTGCCGATCCATTCGGCCACGAGTTGCAGTGTATGTGCATCCGACGGAAACATGAATTCGTACCCGTCCTCAATTTCCTTAGCCGCGAGACGCTGCGAGTGGAGTGCAGGCGTCAGAAACTGAGACTGGCGTTTCCGCTGTTCTTTCGTCATCGCATTCATATTGCATGCAAAGACAGGTTTAGATTTCTCCGACGATTGAGCGGTCATGGGTGGTCCTTGACTCACGAGCATGGCAGAAATCAACAGGATTGCGACCTTTATGTGTGGAATCGTCATGTTTCTCCGATCTGTGAGCAAGCCGTGCTCACTCTTCAAACCGTAAAACTTCAAGTTAACTTGAAGTCAAGCGAGTAGCATAAGTACATGCCGAATTTGACTATTTCGGAGATTGCAAAAGAGGTCGGGCTGCGTCCTTCTGCCATTCGCTACTACGAGCAGGTTGGAGTACTGGAGCCAGCAGACCGTGTATCCGGTCAGAGACGCTACGACAAGACGGCGGTCTATCGATTGACTCTGATCCGGCGCGCACAAGAGGCGGGATTCAGCCTCACCGAAATCCAGGAACTCTTCACGGGTTTCAACAAGGAGGTTCCGGTTTCGGCTCGATGGGTAGCCCTCTCGCAACGCAAACTTGCCGAGTTGAGAGAGAAGATCGAGGGTCTTCGTTTCACGCAAAGTGTTCTTGAGGATATGGTTCGGAACTGCAACTGCAAAACTCTTGAAGATTGCGGCGAGGGGATATTCGTCCAGACCGGCGGAGTCAATAGTCTGGGAGTAGCTAGTTGTTGCGACACAAAACGACGTCGCTAACGTCTGCTGCATCGTCCGACACGAACAGCGGATTTCGTCTTCGACATACCATTCAGCGAACGAGCCAGGGAGCCTTGGTCGTGTGGCCCCACCCACCTTCGGGAGGGGCCGGTGGGTGCGTCGTGAGTTGAGTTAGATTGAGAGCTCCCTTTGAGCGTGGTTCCCATAAAGGAAATTGCAATTCAGGCATTGGCTTCGCCTGGAAGATGCGGCGCGTTTGTCGAGCAATCCATCGTGCGGATGTCTTCGCCTTTTTGCGCCGGGCACTATCTGTCGAGATCCCGGTCCCGGCGTACATCTGCCGATAAAGCTTGGATAGCAGTACGAACGCAAGGCGCGCACGAAGGGTTGGCGTACAGGCGGATCGCTTCCAGATTGCTCCGAACTCATAGAATCTATCCCATACTCCCTGCGTCCGATCTCGAATTTCATCGGAAGTCATGGACGGATGTGGCGTAAACATCTTGGGGCGGATTGTTGTCGGAATGAGCCAGTATCTTGTAATGGGTGTCCCTTCCACCATTTGTGGTTCGACAGACTGCTCCTTTTCCCAGCGTCCAAAATCGATGGTTCCCGGAAATGGAGTCATCATGACAAACTGTGCGAAGGTCACATCTGCTTTCAAAGCCAGTTCCACGGTAGCTCCGAAGGTGCCGGGCCTGTCCGTCGGCAGGCCGAAGATGAATGATCCGAGGACGTGTAGTCCGTGCTTTCGAAACTCCTGCAACTGTTGCACTAGACGGTCGCCGGAGTAGTTGAAGTCTTTGTAGACGGCCTTCAATCCTTCTGGTGTAACCGCCTCTACTCCTACCAGAGCGCCTTTGATATTTGCTTTGCGCATTGCATCCAGATACTCAGGGTCCTCGGCCGATTCCATGGTGATCTGTGTGAAGAACACCATATCTTTCGGCAGCTTTGCGAGCTCCGCCATCAGGGCGAACCGTTCATTGCGCGTCTGGAGCAACGACGCTAAGCGTTCGAGGTTGTTCTGCTCCCGGGCCWGTCGCAGGTCTGTCAAGGTGACGGGATAAAAATTGTCGTCCGCTAATGCGATGAATCGGAACCCTCTGCGCCTGAGGTCGACGATCTCGTCGATCACGCTCTCAAAGGTTCTCTGTCGTGGCTTCTGGCCGTCCGTTCGCCATACGGAACAGAACGAGCAGTGCTTGGGGCATCCGCGGATTGTTTGCACGGAAGCCCACATATACTTGTCGGTCTGCATCAGGTCCCACCGAGCCGGCAGGAACTGATCCGCTTCAAGCCTCCCGCCTTCGTAGAGGCGCCCGGCGCACCCTGCCTCGAGATCCAGCAGTACTTTTCCCCAGGCAACATCGCCATCGCCTTTCACGACAACATCAGCACAACCATGTTCAAAGGGTTCTTCGGGAAACAATGTCGCATGAATACCACCGTAGACGACCTTGGCGCCATGTTCATGTGCGATCCTTCCGACTTCGTAACCTCGCAACGCGTTGCCCGTGTGCACACTGATCCCGACAATATCCCCCGGATGAAGAATGTCTGGATCGAGCGCCTCCAACGATTCATCGACGAGGTTGGGATCACCCATAGAAGCCGGTGTCGCGGCAGCTAGAACAAAAAGCCAGCGTGGTGTAATAACCGCTGTTCCAAAAGAATTATCGCTGGGGTTGATTAGATGTACAGCCATCGTTCGAATGCCTCGACTTTCGTGGGTGGTCGACAGGGAACCAGCGTGACGGATGCTCCATCTGGCGAATGTTTGCTACCTGCTCACCCAATCTGGATCGACTGGAGCGTGGCGAAGACCTGCTCGTCATGACGGCCAGGATCGATCTCAAGATCGAGAACGGGGCCATCTTAACGACGAGTCCGATCGACAGTTCAAGTCGCTGACATTGCTACACGAGTGTTGTAGCGTTGGGCAATCAGATTTTCCAATCCGTACTTGTGTGCAGGGACTCTTCGAGCAGCTCTGCTCGCCGTCCATCATTGCGCCTGTGAAGACAGATGCCGGCTGCCAGAGAACCGATAATAGCGTCGATAGCAGTTCACGCAGCGTACCGGGAACAGCCTGAAGAAACGCATAAAGCGATCCATTGAACCAGCCTCGGCTTCCTCGAAATGAATCGAGGTACAAAGCGGGCACTGGTTTTCACTGAGCAGTTGCGGAAGTAGGTGAGACCGCATATCTTCCCTCATCCGAGTCGCTTTTTATCCTTAACCGGGTCGTGGAAGACCGTGATGGATGAGGAAGGTTCAATAACTATTGAGTCGCCCGGCTTTCTTGCCACTGTCGCTTCAGGCGCCACCTTCGAGCCGAATGGAATGATGTTCTTGTGAATCTTGCGAGCGAGGTGGCTCTTAACGCCTGTTTTCTTGGGGCTCATACTGGTACTCCAGTCGGGATCCGGTTGCTTACTTGAAGGGTGCTCGTCTGGAGCGAAGCAAAAGGATTGCTGAAGGCGAGAGAAGCTCGATGGTGACTGGTTCAACCATACGCCTCCACAGGAGTTCGTGCCGAAATAGTCTATTAAACGACGGGGGCACGAGAGGGCCTTTCAGGATGGATTTTCTTGTTGCTACGCAGAAGTCAATGCGATCGGAGTGTCAAGGCATAACTGCTGACCAGCTATGGCGATACTTCCGCAGTCTAGAAATACGAGTTAAGATCAGCTCGATAACTTCACTGCAGCGGATCTTCTCTGAAAGCCTATACTTGCCACATTGGGGATTGGCCTGCTTGCAAAATGACCCATCGCTAAAAGGGCGCTTCCCCGGCCCACGGAGGGGATATGCACTATTTCAGTGGCTGGCAGTGCCGTAGTTGCGGAGGCTTTACAGCGATCGCAATGGGTGAGGAGATGGCTTCGTCTGTTCCAGGTACGGCGCCGGTATTTCATTGGCGATCTGCTGATGCGACTTGTGAGAAGTGTGGGACAGTCACGGCTATATGTAGTTCAGGCTTACTGGATATGCCCATGAAAAAGATGCAGGATCAAGCTTCCTGGGATTTCGCCCGTACGATCTGCCACTCAAATCTCAACGCTCTGACAAACCTTATTGAATAGAAGATATGGGGACGAGATCTGCCCGAATACACTCTGGCGGGTCAAATCGGATTTCAGTCTCCAACAGGCAACTCCAAAAGAAAAAGGGAGCAGCCTTCGGCTGCCCCCTTCTAGATTAAAGGTCCGAGTTAGGCGACCTGAACGTTTTCAGCCTGCCAGCCCTTGGGCCCTTTAGTGACATTGAACTGAACCCGTTGGCCTTCCTGCAGTGAGCGGAAGCCGTTGCTCTGGATGGCACTGTGATGGACGAAAACATCTTCGCCGTTATCGCGGCTCAGAAATCCAAAGCCTTTTGCGTCGTTGAACCACTTAACTGTTCCTTGTTCCATGATGTTGTTCCTTTATGACTCGATTTACCGCTGAACGCAATTTGGGGTTTTTCTGCGAGTAAAGCGACAAGCCAGAACAAGCAAGCATACCAGATCGATTCCAACGACTGCTTTTAGTCTAGCAGGAGTTCCGGAGCAAAAAAGCGAAAGCCGCACAAAAAAGTGCTAAGGATGATCACGGTTGGAGCCAGATGTGGCATCTACTTCGCCAAAAGCGAAACCGTTAAGGGCTGAAATCTGCTTGCCGCCGGCTTTGCGGTCCACTCACTGCCGGAAGCCCAAATAGCAAACACCTCTTTGCGACATGCCCATCGAAAGCCGAACGTTTTAGTTTGGGCTCTTTGCCGGTGACAAGCAGGAAGCTAGGTGCGGTGTGATGGGAGTGCCAAATTACTCACCAGGAGGATTGACAGCTCAAAATTCGACTGTATACAGTGTTGCGGCAATGCCCTGAGGAATGCAAAAGCTCATTTGCCTGATGCGTTGCAGTTGTAGAAAACAGTTCGTATGGGCTCAAGTGGAACACTACTGAAGAGTTGGATTGCGGCGGCATTGATCCAATATTGCATAAGGAGAATTATGTCCCGCCGATTGCTCGAGCTGTGTCTTGCTTTGGCAGTGTGCGCTCCATCTTTGCGTGCGCAGAGCTATCCGCCGGCTCCTTCGATTCCTGGGCAGAATGTAAATGGCATGCATATCTATATCCGGGCAGGATTGAAGACGCATGCGCCGGGCTTGCATGACTATCCGCAGTTTCTTGCGGACTGGAGCAAGGTGCTGACCGAGCATGGCGCTGTTGTGGACGGTTCGTATCATTTCCCCACGGATGATGAACTTGCGCACATAGATGTGATCGTCTTCTACAAGGGTGACTCTGGTTACTTGACGGACAAGCAGAAAACGACGCTCGAAGCTTACCTGAAGCACGGCGGCGGCGTGGTAAGTATCCACGATACGATCTGCGGACCGGATCCGGCCTACTTTGCCACAATCTTCGGTGGAGCGAAAAAGCATGGTGAGGTGAACTACACCTGGGATGCTCCAATCCCGTACACCATTGTCGACAAGTCCGATCCGATCATGCAGGGGATGGCGGATGTGACTCTGCCGGATGATGAAGCATTCTTCAGCATGACATGGGCGCAGAATCCCAGGATTCATGTGCTGGCGACCACCGTGATGGCGGCAACGCCGACCGCCGGCACACATAAAGGAGAGGTGGTTCCCCAAATCTGGACCTACGAACACACACTTCCAGGCGGCCAGCCGGCACGCGCGTTTGTCTGGATGCAGGGGCACAAGTACGAGAGTTTTTCTAACCCACAGATTCAGGCAATGCTGTTGCGTGGTATCGCGTGGGCGGGCAAACATCCGGTGAACGAGCTGGTAGATTACAAGGCCCCGCCGCAAGGGAATCGCACGCCAGGAGCGCCGGCAGGAGTTTCTGGTCAATCCGTGCAGAACCACTGACAATGAAGGGCACGTCTGAAAGGGCGCGTGCAGGATGCTGCGGAAACGAGATTGAAGTTATCCATGAAACCGACTCGCGCTCGCTACGGTGTGGTTGCCCTGGCAATTTCGCTGGCTGTGCTCTCTTATGTGCAGCGAGTGGCTATCTCGCAGGCGGCTGTTCCAATCGCTCAGGAACTTCATTTGAACAAGGCACAGATGGGCCTTATCTTCGGCGCCTTCGGTTTGTCGTATGCGCTATTCGAACTCCCGATGGGGCTGCTCGGTGATCGCATCGGTGTCCGCCGCATTCTCCTGCAGATCGTATTCGCGTGGTCGGCCTTCACCGCATTAACCGGTGCCGCATGGAACGTGGCCAGCATGTGGGTGATTCGTTTTCTTTTTGGTGCCGGGGAGGCTGGCTGCTTCCCAAACCTGACGCGCATGTTGAGTGTCTGGTTGCCGCGGCACGAGCGTATCAGGGCTCAGTCCATGATGTGGGCTTTCACTCGATGGGGCGGCGCTGTCACGCCGCCATTGGCGCTGGCGTTGATCACTGTGGTGGGGTGGCGCTGGGCATTCGTACTCTTCGCACTTATGGGCGTGCTTTGGTGTGTCGTGTTTTCCTCATGGTTTCGCGATGATCCGCTACGGCACGGCAGCGTAAATGTTGCGGAGGCCGATCTGATTTTGCAGCAGCGTGCGCTGACCACCCATGGTGCGGAGCACAATTGGCTAAAGGTGCTGTTCACGACCCGCGTGCTGCTGCTGACGCTGCAATACTTCTGTTTCTCGTTCGTTTGGTATTTCTACATCACCTGGCTACCTACATACCTGCGCGAAGCGCGGGGACAAACCGTCGCGCGCGCGGCCACGCTATCCGTGATTCCGCTGCTTTTCGGAGGAGTGGGATCGCTGCTGAGTGGAATGTTGCCGCTGCGCGTACCACGCCGCATCGTCGCCTTATGCGGCTTTTTGTTTACGGCAGTGCTGCTGTTTCTGTTTACGCGCCTCACCGACGTATTGCCGGCGATGATCTGTCTCGGCTTTGCAAGCTTCTTCAGCGATATCACCATGCCGATCTCCTGGAATGCGTGCGTGGAGATCGGTGGTCCATACACCGCTACAGTGGCCGCAACGATGAACATGCTGGGTAATCTTGCGGGCTTTGTCGCGCCGGTATTTGCAGGTTTTCTGCTGCAGCGTAGCGGCGGCAATTGGAATTCTCTGATCTACACGATGGTAGGGGCGGCGTGCGTCTCCGCAAGCTGTTGGCTCGTGCTCGATCCGGAGGGTAGGTTGTCTGCTCCGGGGCAGGGAAGCTCAGTACAAATGTTGGACGCTCAGGCAGAAACGAATTCTTTGTAAGTTGACTCAAAACAACTGAACTCTGTATACAGTTGCAGAAATCTCCAGCCGGTCCAATGTACTTGTTCCGGATCCTCGAAAAACAGGTGAGACGATGGTCATCGATTTATCTGGCAGGACGGCAGTTATCACCGGCGCAAGTCGTGGCCTTGGAGAGGCGATGTCGCTGGCCCTGGCGGAAGCAGGTGCGACGATTGCGCTGGTGGCGCGCGATGTTGAGCGGCTCAGGTCCGTCAAGTCCGCCATTGAGGCGAAAGGCGGCACTGCGGAGTGGTTCACCGCCGACGTGACGTGCGAGAGTGATGTGACCCGGCTGCAGGAGCAGGTTCAGCAGCGCTTTGGTGCTCCCCAGATCCTAATCAACAATGCCGGAACCAACATCCGTAAGCCGCTGATCGAGTTCACCCTGGAGGAATTTCGCAGCGTGCTTGACTCGAGTCTGATCTCCACGTTTCTGCTGTGCCGCGCGTTTGTACCAGGTATGCAGGGCACAGGCTTCGGGCGCATTCTGAACATGACGTCCATCATGAGTCATGTTTCGCTACCGGGGCGCACGGCCTACTCGTCAGCGAAGACGGCGCTTCTTGGGTTGACACGCGCACTTTCACACGAGCTCGCGTCAGAGGGCATCACCGTCAACGGCATCAGCCCTGGGCCCTTCGGCACCGATATGAATCTGCAGGTGATGAACAACCCCGAGGCGAATGCGCAGTTCTTGGCCAGCCTTCCAGTCGGACGCTGGGGCAAGGTGGAGGAGATCGGTGCGCTGGCCTGCTATCTGTGCTCGGAACATGCCGGCTTTATTACAGGGACGGACATTCTTATCGATGGTGGGTGGACCGCGAAATGATCTTAACGATAGGGCATGAGGACGTGAGACGAAACAGGGGGCAAGGTCAGTATTTAGGACACAGGTAGAGTTTTTGCTCCAGGAAGGGCGGCAGGAAAAATGCAATTCAAATCAGGATTGAGTAGGGGCGGGTCACTCAGCCTTCTGTCCACATTCTTATTTGTGTCACAATTTGCCGCCAGTGAAGGTGGTCAGAACTCCCCCGAAGCTAAACCTGCATCCCTGACGGCCCCGGGTGATTGGCCAATGGTCGGTCGTGATGCAACGGGGACACGTTATTCCCCGCTGACACAGATCACCCCGGAGAATGTGAACAAATTGGCGGTTGCATGGGTTTATCGCATGAAGCCGGCAGCAAGTACCGGCGCGACGCAGCCTTCCTCGACAGCTTCACCAGCCACATCGGGCTTCCATCAGTCGGAAGATCAACCCCTTGTGATCGGTACGACGATGTATGTAGTCACTCCCTACAGCCGAATCGTTGCTTTGGATTCGGCAACGGGTGCGGAGAAGTGGGTGTTTGATATTCCCGATGGTGACAATGCTTCGATGCGTGGCTGCGCCTATTGGCCCGGCGATGCAACCTCAGGGCCTTCAATCATCTTCGGCACTCGTCTCGGACACATGTATTCGATCAGCGCAGCAACGGGACAGATCAACTCCGACTTCGGTACTAACGGGATGGTTGATCTCAAGACCCCCGAAGTTATGACGACCGGCATGGATAAGAGCTATATTTTGCCCTCTCCCCCGGTTATTTATAAGGGACTGGTCATTACAGGCGCAGGACCTGGGGA
>NZ_JBFRCY010000234.1:0-6489 GCF_052113305.1 Terriglobus sp. YAF25 | reverse complement strand
AGCTAAAAGTGTACGAGCGTTTAGATGCAAAATGTTCACTATTGCAGGTGCGGCACAGCAGGAAATGCACGCGCAGGGTATCCTTTTGGTATGGACTGGGAGATTTCCGTCAGCGAGTACGCCAGGTTAAAACAGCAGTCGGCAGCTCCTGTTCTGGTAGACGTGCGTGAGCCGCTTGAAGTACAGCTTGCCAGCATCGAAGGTGCGGTCTTGATGCCGATGGGCGAAGTAAAGGCTCGCGCGCACCAGGAACTGGACCCGGACGCGCATATCGTGGTGCTTTGCCATCACGGAGCACGCTCGCTTTCAGTAACAGCCTGGCTTCGCCGTGAGGGATTCGAGAGCGTGCAGTCGATTGCGGGCGGAATCGACGCATGGTCGCGCGAAGTTGATCCTGCTATCCCGCGGTATTAGAGCATTTTTCCTGTAGGTGTAGTGTAACGCTTCCGCATCTATGGGCGTTTTCCGCAATGAAAACGCCGATGCACGCCCCTTCCCGATACCCAGCAACAGGGAAAACGCTCTAGAAGACGTCTTAGCGTTTGGGGACCGCATACAGGGCGTTCCCGAATTCCAGGTTCCTGGAAGCATAAGCAAGGACATGGGGCATAATGCGCTCGCGCAGATAGGCGCGATCCGGAGCGGGTTGATAGCTCAGGCGTGCAATGAGGTCAGCGCGCAGATCGCCGGTATCCGGCACAGGAACCCTGATATCGTTCCCAACGAGATAGCTCAGGGCTTCCAGGCAGAGCGCATCTTTGTTCGACCAGTGCTTGTAGATGGTTGCTTTGCTGACGCCGGAGACCTCGGCGATGGTGTCCATGCTGGTGGCATCGAGGCCGCGCTCGGCAAAGAGCGCGATTGCGGCCTCGATGACCTTTTGGTGAGCTACTTGACTTCGTGTGCGCGCCACTTGAGCAATTCTCCTAAAGGTGTAAAGCGGAGAGTTGGCTGTTTGCGCCGTTTTCCTTCGAAGAAAACGGCATTTGCAGATTTGTCCAGAGCTGCAGCATTAGGAGAATTGCTTTAGACCTCGATCTTAGAAAACAAGTAGGCGCCCAGTAACAGGAAGGCCCCCGCGACCACCGTCAGAACCGTGAGATTCGTCGATGGCGTGAAGTGCCACACATTGGTGAGCGTTCCTCTCAGCCCGTCCACTCCGTATGACAAGGGATCGATCTGATTGGCTATCCTCATGCCGATCTTCTGATTGTCGAGTGGAAACAATGCTCCCGACAGAAAGTAGATAGGCATGACTAGAAAGTTCATTACGATCTGGAACCCCTGCATATCTTTGATCGCCGAGCCGAGCGCTGTGCCCAGCGCGGCAAAGACCAGGGCGATGAGAAAGAGGAAGAGAAATGCACCTGGCAGTGCCAGCCAGCTTTGCGGGCGGAAGCCGGCCAGAAGGCAGACGCCAAGAACGATGGTGCCCTGAATGATCGCCACGGTCGCACCTCCAAGCGTGCGGCCGATCATGATCTGTAGCCGTGAGACAGGAGCCACGAGCGTCTCTTTCAGGAAGCCAAACTGCCGGTCCCACAACATGGCGATTCCTGAAAAGACTGCAGAGAAAAGCACTGTCATGGCGACGACGCCCGGAGCCATGAATTGCAGGTAACTGCCGTGGCCTGCCTGCCGGAAAACAGCGCCAAAACCAAAGCCGAACGCGAACAGGTACAGACATGGTTGCGCCAGCGAAGCGGCAATCTGTACCCGGGAGCGGACATACCGCTTCAGTTCGCGTAGCCAGAGAATGTAGATTGCTCCCATGCTATCGCCTCCACATCTGCGCCATCTGGCGCAGCCCTGCTTTTGCATCGGCGCTTTCGTCACGCAGAGACGAGCCCGTCAGCGCGAGGAATGCGGCTTCAAGTGAGTCCGTGGATGTCTGCTGTTTCAGTTCAGCCGAGGTGCCCTGCGCGATGATGGCGCCGTGATCCATGATGGCGATGCGATGGGCTATTTTTTCGGCCTCGTCCATGTAGTGTGTCGTCAGGAAGACAGTTGTCTTTTCGGTTTCGTTCAACGCCTTCACGTGTGTCCAGAGCTGGTTGCGGCTCTGTGGGTCAAGGCCGAGTGTGGGTTCATCCAGGAAGAGAATCTTTGGCGTATGCAGCAGTCCGCGTGCGATCTCAAGCCGCCGCTTCATGCCGCCGGAAAAGGTCTTAACCAGTGAGTCCTTACGGTCCCAGAGTTCAAAGGTCTTCAGCAGAAACTCAATGCGCGTTGCCCGTACCTTGCGAGGCACGTGGTAAAGGATGCCGTGGAGCTCCATGTTTTCCCAGGCGGTCTGCTCCTGGTCGAGGCTGGGGTYCTGGAAAACGATGCCAAAGCGCTGTCGAGCTTCCTTCTGATGGACATTGGGGTCCATGCCGTCGAGCTGAATGGAGCCGCTGGTTGGCCGCAGCAGCGTAGTCAGCATTTTGATGGTGGTGGATTTACCTGCCCCATTCGGGCCAAGGAAGGCAAAAATCTCGCCCTGAGCGACATCGAAGGAGATCTCTTTGACTGCAGTGAAATCTCCAAATCGCCGGACGAGGTTACGGACACTGATCATGCAGGTCACTCCCTTCGATTTTGTAATACTGAACGGTTTAGTTCACTTATGTCAACGCCAACCTTCGGCCGTGTATATGATTGACCTTTCGGGAAGACCCCAAGTGAGCCCCCAGGATCGGGAAGAATCAGGACGGTCACGCGTATGTCGAAGAAAGCGTTAGAGTTTGCAGCGAAAAACCAAGGGAAAGCATTGGCGGAACTCAAGGAGTTCCTGCGCATTCCTTCCATCTCTACCTTGCCGGACCATGCCGGGGATGTACGCAAGGCCGCCGCATTTCTTGCAGAGGAGTTGAAGCGCATCGGGTTGGAGAATGTGCGTCTGATTGAGACCTCGGGCCATCCGCTGGTCTACGGTGACTGGCTGGGAGCTCCAGGAAAACCCACAGTCCTGTGCTATGGGCACTATGATGTTCAGCCGCCAGATCCTCTGGATGAGTGGCTATCGCCTCCCTTTGAACCGGTAGAGCGTAATGGCAACCTCTATGCGCGCGGAGCCGTGGATGACAAAGGACAGCTCTGGATGCAGGTAAAGGCCCTGGAGGCTCTCTTCCAGGAGTACAGCGGCAAGCTGCCGGTGAATGTAAGGGTTCTCTGCGAAGGGGAAGAAGAGGTCGGAGGCGAGGGAATTGCCGAGTACGTACAGCAGCATCCTGAGGCGTTGAAGGCGGATGTGGCCCTGGTGTGCGACACCGAAATGTTCGAGCCGGAACTGCCCACTCTCTGCGTTGGCCTGCGCGGCATGATCTATACCGAGATCGAAGTCCGCGGAGCCAAAACAGACCTGCATTCGGGAATCTATGGCGGCGCGGCGCCGAATCCATTTGTGGYGCTGGCGCAGATCATTGCCGGCTTGAAGGATGCCGATGACCATATTCGCATTCCCGGCTTTTATGACGATATCCAGCCGCCTACAGAGGATGAGCTCGCCGCATGGAAGCGTCTTCCGTTTGACGAAGAACATTACCGTCAGACCGAGGTAGGGTCTCCGGCGTTGATCGGGGAGAAAGGGTATTCCGTCATTGAACGCGTCTCAGCCAGACCGACGTTAGATGTGCACGGAATGCCGGGAGGATTTACAGGAGCCGGAGCGAAGACCGTCATTCCGGCCAAGGCCTTGGCCAAGGTCAGTATGCGGCTCGTGCCGAATATGACGTCGGCCGGCGCGTATGAGAAGTACGCCGCTTATGTCCAGAAGATTGCTCCCAGAGGCGTAACGGTGGAGACGCGCCTGATCCACTCGGGGGAGCCGGTGGTGATCGGTACGGAGAATCCCTTCGTGCAGAAAGCCGTCAATGCGATGCACGAGATCTGGAAGAAGGACACTGTCTTTATTCGCGGCGGCGGTTCGATTCCGATTGTCGGGGAGTTCGAACGCTACTTGAAGGTGCCGGTGATCCTGATGGGCTTCGGTCTGCCAGATGACAATCTGCATGCGCCAAATGAGAAGTTCCATATCGCGAACTTCTATCGAGGAATCGATTCCATCATTCTGTTTCTGGAGAGCTGCGGAGCATAGCGCGTGGAAGGGCTTGCAGGATGTGTGCTGGCCGGCGGCCGCAGCACGCGGATGGGGCGCGACAAGGCCCTACTTCGAATCAATGGCAGAACGCTGCATGCTCTCGCGTTGGATAAGCTGGCGGCATGTACAACCCTGCTGTACACCTCCGGGGAACATGTCGATCCGGAAGAACGGCGCTCTATCGTATTGAAGGATCCGTATTCATGTGGCCCGGTGGGTGGCATCGTGACGGCTCTCGAAGCATCCGAAGCGGAGTGGATGTTGTTTCTTCCGGTGGATATGCCGCTGGTCCCGGAGGCATGGATGCGTAACCTGGCTCAGATGACGGTCACGTCCAATGCAATAGCGATCGTGACCAGGACCGTGGAACGCCCACAGCCGTTAGTTGCGGCATATCGTCGAAGCGTGCTGCCTGAGTTGCGGCGTGCGCTCGAGATGGCACAATACAAGGTGATGGCTGCGCTTGTGTCGCCGGTGCAGTGGGTCGAAGCTGGGGAAGAATTTTCCGGGCAGTTTCGCAATTTGAATACTCCTCAGGAACTTTCTGACCTTCTCCGGCTAGGCTTCGACATCTCGTGGGAGGCGGAGAGATGATGCATGAAAGGGAACCAGCCGTACCTGAGCAGATTCCTGGAGAAGACTCGCCTTTGACGGCGGATGTGTCCCGGGAAGTGGCCGATGTCGTGGAAGAGTTCATGACGGAAGCCGCTGAGCAGAACGAGGCGGCAAAGGAATCGGCTGTTGTTCCGGGCAAGCCCTTGCCCTATATCTCATTTGAGAAGGTCTCAAAGTCATTTGGAGATGCTCATGTTCTGCAGCAGGTCAGCTTCTGCGTGCTGCCAGGCGAGACCCTTTGTATTCTTGGCCGAAGTGGCGTCGGGAAGTCGGTTTCCCTGCAGATTTTGATGGGATTTCTGAAGCCTGACTCCGGCATGGTACGCGTGGCCGGGGAGGACATCTGTGGGTTCACGGAGCGCGAGATGCAGGGGATCCGGCGTAAGGTCACGATGGTCTTTCAGAATGGGGCTCTGTTTGATTCGATTACCGTGGGCGAGAATGTTGCCTTTCCGTTACGTGAGCGCGGTGATCTTGGAGAAGAACAGATCAGCCAAGTGGTCAAAGGATTGCTTGAGATGGTTGGAGTAGCAGGGATGGAAGACCTTCTTCCGTCGGACCTGTCTACCGGGATGAAGCGATCCGTGGCGATTGCCCGGGCATTGGCATCGCAGCCGGAGGCAATTTTGTATGATGAGCCCACAACCATGGTGGACCCATTGATGGGACAACTGTTGGGCAACCTGATCGAACGCCTAAAGCGTCAACTTCACTTAACCAGTATCGTTGTGACACACGACATGAGGTTTGCCAAAAAACTGGCAGATCGCGTGGTATTCCTGCACGAAGGAAAAGCGCAGTTCTTTGGAACGATTGAGGAGATGGAGCGAACCAACGATCCAGTCCTGCGGGAGTTCCTGGCGCTCGACGAACTAGTTTTGCCCGTCTAAGGCAACTTCCGTCGCTGATTTGTGTTATCTAACGGAGAAAACTGGACTTAGTAATGGTACGTGGAAGCATCTTAGGGGTTGTTCTCAGAGATGCCGCAAGGTTATTCTGTCAACAACGGACCAAGATCCAGATGTAGTAGTCACTTCACCTTCATAGGGCGATATTGTGCAGATGGTATCGATGCACTGAAGGCTCACAAAACTTTTTGTTTAGCCAGGGATTAGGCGAGTTTTCGATGGCAGCACCTGAATATCTGCAACAGGCGGTAGTGGCTGGTAAGCGCGGGCGTTCTGCTGCGCGCCGGACCGGCCGGGGCGCTGTGCTGAGTAGTTCCGCGCCTGCGCTGATGTGGGCATCTGTTGATTGTTTGACCGCTGTTTTGTGCGGCGTGATCGCATTCCGGATGCGATTCCAGGGAACCGGCATTCCCAGCACCACTCTCTATCGCGAGATGTTGGTCCAGGCGATGCAGCAGCAGTTTCTCTGGTACCTGTTCTCATTCGCATTTTGCGTGGTCTTCTTTTCGCGGCTTCACGGGCTGTATGCTCCGATCCAGCATCATAGCGGTCTGCATGAACAGCGAGTGACATTCGAGTCTGTGCTGACAGCCGGGCTTCTGTTTTGCGGATTCCTGTACCTGACGCACGGCGAGAGCATCTCGCGGGTTGTGGTGCTTTTGACCGTAGCCTTTACCCAGGTAGCGCTTTCCATTCGCCGTGCGGCGTGGCGCAGGATGGTGTATTCGCGTTTTCGCGAGGGGCTTGAGGTCCGCAACATTCTCATTATCGGAACAGGCCGTGTGGCCCAGGCACTACGTAACCACCTGGAGACGCTGCAACATTTCGGATTCCGTTTCAAAGGCTTTGTCTCGTTGACACCGCAGGATGCGCTGAATTCGAACC
>NZ_JBFRCY010000233.1:0-10666 GCF_052113305.1 Terriglobus sp. YAF25 | reverse complement strand
TCGCTGCCGTTGGTCGCATCGCAGTTTGCCTTGCGTTTTCTATAGGCTTGTCAGCCCAGACGCCTACTATTACGTTCACTCCTACCGGAAGCAACGGGAACTACACGCTCACCGCCCAGTATGCTGCGCAGGCGAAGGCCCATCTGCCTACAGGCAATGTGGCGTTTGAAGACACGACCTATTCCAATGCGGTTCTTGCCTCGGCGCCGCTGTCCTTGACAGCGTCCGCAGTCTATTCCCACCAAGGACAGGGGCTCCAATCGGTATCTGGCTATTACTCCAATGTGCTGGCTCGCGACTTTGATGGGGACGGCAAAGTCGACTTTCTGCTCGTTGACGGCAGTTACCACCTGATGTTTCTGAAAGGGAATGGAGACGGAACCTTTCAGAACGGTGTTGCTGACAGTTCCGTCTCAATGCAGACCACTTTCCTGACAGCGGGTGACTGGAACGGGGATGGCAAACTTGATATCGCTGCCTCTGGGACACAAGTCAATTCGAGTTCGGGTCCCGCCACCGCGGCCATTCAGGTACGCCAGGGAAACGGAGACGGCACCTTCCAGACCCCCGTGCAACTCACAGAGACCATAGCCCAAAACTATCAACAAGCTTCTTTGCAAAGCGGCGATTTCAACGGCGATGGAAAGCTGGATCTATACAGCGCCGCAGCCTCTACAAACTACAGCGGAAATYCTTCGGGCCATCTCTATCTCGGAAATGGGGATGGCACCTTTGCTACTGCTGTGGCTACGATTGGCGCCGTTGGTCCGGCTGCGGACTTCAACAACGATGGCCGCACCGATATCTATGGAGCCCCTGATGGTCACGGAGGCTATGCCACCCTGCTCGGATTGAGCAGTGGAACCTTTCAGGCGGTCAATGGTTCCTCCGTCGGCCCCGGGTTTTCAACCGTTGCAGACTTCAACGGTGACGGCAAGCTTGATGTGGCAAACCTCAGTGGAACGCAGGGGGTTGGAGTGTATGGATCGAGTGCGGCAGTGGTCTCTCTCGGCAATGGAGATGGCACGTTCCAAACGGCCTCGACTTATGACGTTGATCCGCAGTACTACTATTGGACCTACACCTCTGCCATAAGCGGGGATTTCAACGGGGATGGTGTACCCGATCTGGCCTTTCTCGGGTGGTCCTATCGCGCACATTATGACTACACGGTATACGGTATGTTCGCCATTCTATTTGGACACTCCGATGGGACCTTTTCGCCAAAACAGCTCTATGACCTTTCTTGGGGAGGAGAGAACCCTGGCCAGCTTCTATCAGCGGATACGAACGGAGACGGTCTCCAGGAAGCACTCGCGTTTTATCAGAACTATGGCGCAGTAGTTACTGCGCCCGTCTTGATGAATACCTTTACGGCAACCGCGACCAATGTTGCGGTGTCGCCGGGCGGCACCCATCAGGTGCGAGCACACTACGCCGGCGATGCAAACTATGCCGCAGTCGCGACGACACCCCAGGCCCTTACGGGAAGTGATGCACACGCGACACTATCCTTGGCCGTCACCCCAAATTCATCGACCTATCTGGCAACGGTCGATATGACCGTCACGGTGGCTCCCTGCACGGTTGGCAGTTACTCCTGCGACACTGATTTCGTAACGATCTATGACGGATCGACCGCGGTGATAAGAGCGCATCCGTCCGGCGGTGTGGCTCACATGACCTATCGGAGCTTCGCCCAAGGGACACATGTGCTTACGGCCAACTTCGCCGGCAACTCACATCTTTCCTCGGCTACCAGCAACCCAGTGACACTGACGGTAGGCCCGCCTGCCGGTATCGTCGGTGCACTCAAACTCACCGACGCGTTGGAATCCGAGGATTCGCATACGCTGACAGCGCAGTTTACTTCTCCTGTTCTTACCCCCGCCCCAACCGGCAGCGTCTCGTTCCTCGATCTCGCGGCGAATAATAATGTTCTCGCAACCGCCACCCTTGGTTCTCCGGCTCCCGTGTTCAAGACCGACCARACAGTTATGAACGAGAACTACAACACAACCTCCCTCTATGCCGGGGACTTCGACAACGACGGAAAGGCTGACCTCATCTATCCGTCGGGAGGGGCTACTATAGGCTTTCTGCACGGAAACGGTGATGGAACATTTTCGGGAACCGAAATTAACGGCGGGGGTGGCTCGGCTGCCATCGCAGACTTCAATAATGACGGCAAACTGGATGTTATTCAGCCTAATGGATACAACATAGCTCTATCCAAAGGCAACGGAGACGGCACCTTCACGCCTGGAATCTCTATCTATGACCTCAACGATTTTGATGCCTCTCCGCTCGCCGGTGATTTCAATGGCGACGGGAAACAGGACGTTTACAACATCACCTCGAAACATCTCTTTCTCGGAAATGGCGACGGAACCTTTCAGGGTGCCTCGACTACAAATATCACCGCACAACTCGCCGGTGACTTCAACCAGGATGGGCGAACAGACCTGTTTGCTACCGATGGCGTCCACTTGGGGCAGACGGATGGAACATTCGTCACCGTGCCTGCCCCATCCGCCTATTCCAAGGCTGTCCTCGTCTTCGACTTCAACCATGACGGAAAGCTGGATGTCTTTACGGCGGACAACACGCTTTTGCTGGGCAACGGAGACGGCAGCTTCCAGACAGCGAAAGCTATCGATCTAGCTACGGGACTGGAGAACTCAGGGTCACTAATATTCGTCAAGTACTTTACCGGCGACTTCAATGGAGACGGCAAAGCCGATGTTGGCCTGCTGGCGACGTACTATAACGTTCCCCCCGGTAATTCAACCGCCTACGTCATGGTGGCCACCTTTGGAGACGGAACAGGCGCTTTCACAAACAAAACTACATACAACACGTCTGACCGCATACTGGAAACTGTTCCGTCATATCTGCCGGACTTCAACGGAGATGCTGCCTCTGACATCGCCGTGTACGGTCAGCGATTCGATGCAAGCAACTGGCTGACAGTATTTACTACCCCAACGGTGTATACCGCCACGGCAACGGGCGTTACGCTGTTCGCACCACCAGCCAATCATTCCATTCAGGCGCAATACCCAGGAGATGTCAATTACCTGGACGCGACTTCCGATACTGTCAGCGTGTTTGCACGAACACCAGTCACATTGACGCTTGCCGTTGCTCCCAATCCAGTACTTGCCTTCCAAAACCTAACATTTACCGGGACACTCTCTCCATTCAGCGACATCAATGCCTCCACAAACGGCGAACTCATCTATTTCCGGGAGGGAACGAGGCTTCTGGGATCCGGCAATTTGAACAATGGAGTCGCACAAGTCTCGACCGCGCTGGCTCCTGGCTCGTATAGCATCACGGCAAGTTTTGCTGGAGACCCGGAGTTCTCGCTTGCGACCAGCGCACCGATCTCCGTGCAGGTGAACCATCGTCCAGTGAACATCACCTGGCCCACGCCCCCGGCAATTACCTATGGCACGACGCTTACCCAAGCGCAGTTGAATGCAAGTACCACTGTCCCAGGCAGCTTTGCCTATTCGCCGGGGGTAGGCACTGTACTCAGCACTGGGTCGCAAACATTATCGACAACCTTCACGCCCACCGATCCGGGGACATACAGCAATGCGACCGCAACCACGACACTGGTTGTGAATAAGGCAACGCCTTCCATCGCGGTCACGCAGACCTCACCCACGACAACAGGCACACATGTTGGAACAGCCACAGTCCTACGTGCTGGTCTTACGGCCATCATCTATGGATGGCCGACCGGAACTATAACCTTCTACGATGGCTCGATAGCGATTGGAACGGCACCGGTCAGTGCTGCAGCCGCAACACTGACTACAACCTTCTCGTCTGAAGGCACGCATGTCATTACCGCAATTTATAGCGGAGACAACAACTTCAACACAGTCACATCGCCTGCTTTCAATGAAGTGGTGTCAAAGACTACCCCTTTGATTATCTGGTCGACACCTTCGGCCATCAACTACGGAACTGCGCTCTCGGCGACCCAATTGAACGCAACCTCCACCGTGGCTGGCAGCTTTACTTATTCTCCTGCTGCAGGCGCTGTTCTCGGAGCCGGTACCCAAACGCTTTCAGTAACATTTACTCCCACCGACACAACGACATATAACGGCGCCACGGCCACAACGACTTTGGTGGTGAACAAGACAACGCCCTCGATCACATGGGCAACACCTGCAGCAATTACTTACGGGACGGCACTCTCTGCGACCCAGTTGAATGCAACCACTACAGTCGCCGGGTCTTTCGTCTATTCGCCGGTTAGTGGAACGGTTCTGGGAGTCGGGTCGCAGGTGCTCTCCGCGGCCTTCACTCCGACCGATACGGCAAACTACAACGGCGCCAGCAGTTCGACAACGCTGGCCGTGAACAAGGCGACACCTTCGATCACCGTAACTCAGACTTCACCGATTACGATCGGCGTTGGAACCGGTGTAGCCACGACCTTCCGCGCAGCGCTTGCCGCGTCATACGGAACACCAACGGGTGTCGTGGGTTTCTATGAGGGCACCACGCTACTCGGCAGTGCCCCCCTGATCAACGGAGACTCCGGCGTCACCACTACCTTCTCCACGACGGGAGTTCATACCATCACCGCGCTTTATAGCGGCGATGCGAGCTTCAACACCGTCACGTCCCCAGCCTTCAACGAGACGGTCGTACTCTTCGGGATTGGCCTTGCTGCCAATCCAACCACCCTGACGATCAAACAGGGGCAGAGTGGCACAGCGACGATTATCGCAACACCGACCGGCAATTACACCGGCACGTTAACCTTCTCCTGCGGCAACCTGCCCTCCAGCGTCTCCTGCGGCTTTGCCCCGGCGACGCTGACCTTCAACGGAGACGACCAGCCGCAGACCAGTACCATTACGGTGATCACACGCACGACCTCAGCCGCTCTTATGAGCACTTCGAACGTGCGTCTGGCTTCGATCCTCGCGTTGCCCTTGCTCGCCTTCGGYTTACGTCGACGCCGCATGCTRCAGCGYGGWTTGYTGGTGCTGTTCGCMGCAATGCTTCTGCTGCCAACAACCGGATGCGGTGGCAGCCCAACCACCACCTCCAGCTCTGCGGCGACAGGACAGCAGACCGTTACCATCAATGCTCAAACAACTGCAAATGGAGGATCGACGCAGTCCTTCAACTTCTCCATCGTCATTGAGCCGTAGATAACCACTGACAACTATTCGCTATTGAAACGCGCACGCTTCCGAAAGGGACGTGCGCGTTTTTCTTTACGCGATATTGATAGTCGTGGAACAGCATCAGTGATGAAAAAACCACAAAGGGCTAAAACGGTTGACCTGACGTCGGAGTCGCGCTTTACTTGGAACTGCACGATTCCCTTTTTTCTCAGGACAATTTATGAACCGCCTCGCTGCCGTTGGTCGCATCGCAGTTTGCCTTGCGTTTTCTATAGGCTTGTCAGCCCAGACGCCTACTATTACGGTTACTCCAACTGGAACCGCCGGCGTATACACGCTCGCCGGTCAATACACGGCACTGGCGCAGGTTCACCCGCCCACAGGAAATGTGACATTCGAAGATACAACGTATTCGAATGCGGTTCTTGGCTCAGCGCCGTTTTCCTCTTCCCTGACTTCTTCGATCGTGCAAAATGGATCCCAGTCGTTCACCTCGTTATACGGATACACGTCCAACGTTCTTGCTCGTGACTTCGATGGAGACGGTAAAGCCGACCTTCTGTTTGTCGACAACAACTACTACCTGACCTTTTTCAAAGGGAATGGAGACGGCACCTTTCAGGCCGGCATCGCCGACAGTTTGGTCACGATGCAGACCGCAACGACCATGATACGCCGGGGGAACGGCGACGGAACCTTCCAGGCCCCCACGCAATTCACGGAGACTATACCCCAATATAGCCATACCTCACTGCAAAGCGGCGATTTCAATGGCGATGGAAAACTGGATCTATTCAGTACAGGTTACTACCCGAGCCATCTCTATCTTGGAAATGGTGACGGCACGTTTGCGGCGGCCGTAAACACCAATGCAGCCATCGGTCCCGTCGGGGATTTTAACAATGACGGCCGCGCTGACATCTACGGAGACAATTTCACCCTGCTGGGGTTGAGCAACGGAACTTTCCAGACCGTCAATCACACCTCCGGACCCATCGGCACCCAAGTAACCGTCGCAGACTTCAATCATGACGGAAAGCTTGATGTAGCGGGATTCAGCGGTGGGAATGCTATGGTCGCTCTCGGAAATGGCGATGGCACGTTCCAGGCTGTATCGACGTACAGTATTGATCCTGGCCCCGGCCCCATCAACTGGTACGGGAGTCCCTACCAATTTACCTACTCGTCGATCGCGAGCGGAGATTTCAATGGGGATGGAGTGCCTGACCTGGCGTTTCTCGGAAACTACCCGATACAGAATTAATATTCGCCGTTCAGCATATTAACCGTTCTCTTTGGACGCTCGGATGGCAGCTTTTCTTCTCCACAGACTTTTACAGATATCAGTTTTATAGCCTATTATCGCCACCCTTTCCTATCGGTTGATCTAGCCGGAAGCGGCATCGATACATTGCTCGAATTCTATCCAGGCGCTGATGACTCGACGCAGTTTGCAGGTGTACGCAGATATACAGCGACCAATACCTTCACTGCGACCGCGACCAACGTGATCGTGTCGCCGGGTGGCACCCATCAGGTGCGGGCACATTACGCCGGCGATGCAAATTACGGTGCCGCTATCTCTACAACCCAGGCGATTACCGGAAGCACTTCGCAGGCGACGCTCTCGTTGGCCATTAGCCCAAATCCGTCGACTTATGGGGCTAGGGCCGACATGACCGTCACGGTGACTCCTTGCACGGTCGGCAGCTACTCCTGCGACAGCAACTGGGTCGATATCTATGACGGATCGACCGCGGTGACCAGCGGTTATCCGTCCGGCGGCGTGGCTCATGTGATCTGGAGGAACTTCAGTCAGGGAACACATGTGATCACGGCCCGAATTCGCGGCAACACCAATCTGTCCTCCGCCACCAGTAATGCGGTGACATTGACCGTAGGACCGCCGCTCGGCATTGTGAGCACCCTCACCCTGGCTGATCCCCAGCAGGTCGGTAGTACCTACACACTTAGCGCACAGCTCACCACACCGGCCCAAGAGATCGCTCCGACGGGCAGCGTCTCGTTCGTCGACCTCACAGCAAACAACAGCTCGCTCGCGACTGCTAGGTTTGGTCCTCCAACACCAGTATTGCAACCGACGAAGTACACCAGCATGACCCACTTGCCTGGCGCTCTCTATGCCGCAGACTTTGACAACGACGGCAAGGCTGACCTCATTTATCCGGTGTATCCGGTGGGAGGGAATTCCATAGCTTTTCTGCACGGAAACGGCGACGGGACATTTTCAGGAACGCCAACTGCCGATGGATTCAGCCTATCTTTCGCAGTCGCCGACTTCGATCATGACGGCAAGCTGGATGTCGTTTTGACGGGAACCTCTGGTCTATCTCTGCTGCGGGGAAACGGGGATGGGACCTTCGCGACCGCTACCACCATCGCCAGTGGCGACACATCATATTCCAGTATTTTCGTAGGTGATTTCAATGGTGATGGCAAACAAGATATTTACAACCGCGAAACCCTCTTCCTCGGCAATGGCGACGGGACCTTCCAGAGGGTAATTGCCACTGGAGTTTCCGGACAATTAGCTGCCGATTTCAACCATGATGGGCGGACGGATCTGTTTGCTTACGGGACCCTTTATCTGGGACAGTCGGATGGAACATTTACAGCCATACCTGCTCCGACTTATTACACAGCACTCATCGCCGACTTCAACCACGATGGCAATCCGGATCTTTTTACGGGTGACGCCGTGGTCCTGGGCAACGGAGACGGCACCTTCCAGGCTCCCATTGCTGTCGATCTTTCTGACCCGTATGGGTATTCGAACGGAATCTATTTCACAGGTGACTTCAATGGAGACGGCAAAGCCGATCTCGGGATGGCCACGGCTTACGCCGGGGGTTACCACGTGCCGGGCTATTACTTCGTGTCCGTAACCTTTGGCGATGGCACAGGCGCTTTCGGGAACAAAACATCAACTCGCGGATTCTCGAACCAGGATTTTGAATTACCTGCTATACCGACCTATCTGCCGGATTTCAATGGAGATACCACCTCCGACATCCCCGTATATACCCAGGCATATATTGGGCCCCCCCTAAGTATCGCGATAACCCTGTACACCGCGCCTACGGTCTACACTGCCAACGCGACAGGGATTACAGTGAACGGCCCTCCGTATGGCTACCATTCCATTCAGGCCACGTATCCAGGAGATACCAACTATCTGGATGAGACTTCCAACACCGCCACGATTATCGCGCCGATTCCGGTCACAGTAACGCTGGCGGTCAACCGCAATCCCATTAATACCGGCCAGCAGGTGACATTTACCGCAACACTGTCTCCGTTCAACGAAGGGAATCAAACGGCAGGTGGAACGATCAACTTTTCGGAGGGATCGACGATCCTTGGCACCGGCACTTTAAACAATGGTGTAGCGCAGTTTACGACGTCATCGCTCTCCGCAGGATCGCATAGCATCGTCGCGCAATTTCCTGGCAGCGGTTTCTTCGGGCAAGCCTCCAGCACGCCCCTCTCGATGCAAGTCGGCCCCACGGCCGTGAACATCATCTGGCCTCCGCCAGCCGCGATCACCTACGGCACGGCTCTTTCTTCAACGCAGCTCAATGCGAGTACAGCGATTGCGGGCAGCTTTGCCTATTCGCCCGTGGCAGGAACGGTGCTTGCGCCCGGAACGCAAACGCTGTCGGCAACCTTCACGCCAACCGATACGGTGACATATAGCACCACAACCGCAACGACAACGCTGGTCGTAAATAAAGCCACGCCCTCAATCTCGGTGACGCAGACCTCACCCACGACCCCAGGTACCAACGTGGGCACGGCCACAACATTACTGGCCACACTCGCCGCAGGCTACGGGACACCTACCGGCACCGTTACGTTTTATGACGGCGCCACCTCGATCGGTGCAGGAACACTGAGTGGCAACACGGTCAGCATCACAACAACATTTACCACGGCGGGTACACACACAATCACCGCGGGGTACTCTGGCAACACCAACTTCAATACCGTTACGTCGGCAGGCTTCAGCGAAGTTGTCTCGAAGCTTACGCCCACCATTACCTGGCCCACACCCGCAGCTATTACATACGGAGCGGCGCTCTCCGCAACTCAGCTGAATGCAACCAGCTCCATAGCAGGAGCTTTCGTTTATTCCCCCGCCGCAGGAGTGGTTCTTGCAGGAGGATCACAGACGCTTTCRGTAACATTTATTCCTACGGACACTACGACCTACAGCAACGCAACGGCGACCGTGACCCTGGTAGTCAACAAAGCCACACCCTCGATTACGTGGGCAGCACCTGCCGCGGTCAGTTATGGAACCGCGCTTTCTGCAACACAGTTGAATGCGACCAGCGCGGTAGCGGGCACCTTCGCCTACACCCCCGCAGCAGGTGCAGTCCTGGGGGTTGGTCCGCAAACCCTTTCAGTAACATTTACTCCCACGGACACAACGAACTACAACAGCATCACTGCCACGACGACATTGACAGTGAACAAGGCAACGCCTTCGATTACGTGGTCGACACCGGCCCCCATCACCTACGGCACGGCGCTATCGGCAACGCAATTGAACGCAACCAGCGGTGTGGCTGGAACCTTTGTTTATTCACCCGGGCCGGGTACAGTGCTGGCGCCCGGCACACAAACGCTCTCAGTGACATTTACCCCTACCGATGCGACATCGTATAACAGCGCCACGGCAACGACGACTTTGGTAGTAAACAAAGCAACGCCGACGATCACATGGGCGGCCCCATCCGCGATTACCTATGGAACAGCGCTGTCTGCAACGCAGTTGAATGCAACCGGCTCTGTAGCCGGCACCTTCGCCTACGCTCCAGCTTCAGGAACAGTGCTCGGCGCAGGATCGCAGACACTCGCGACCATCTTCACTCCCGCCGATACGGCAAACTACAGCAGTGCCAACGGTTCTACAACTCTGGTGGTCAATAAAGCGACGCCTTCGATCACCGTCACCCAGACCTCACCGATTACGATCGGCGTTGGCACCGGTGTCGCCACGACCTTCCGCGCCGCGCTTGCCGCCTCCTACGGAACACCGACGGGCACCGTGGGCTTCTATGAGGGCACAACTCTGCTGGGGAGTGTTCCCCTGATCAGCGGTGCGGCCAGCGTCACCACTACTTTCTCCACCACTGGAGTCCACACCATCACGGCGCTGTACACCGGCGATACGAACTTCAGTTCCGTCACATCCGCTTCTTTCAATGAGACCGTCGTGCTCTTCGGTATCGGTCTTGCGGCCAATCCAACCACCCTAACGATCAAACAGGGGCAGAGTGGCACAGCGACGATCACCGCAACACCGACCGGCAACTACATCGGCACGCTAACCTTCTCCTGCGGCAACCTGCCCTCCAGCGTCTCCTGCAGCTTCGCTCCGGCGACGTTGACCTTCAATGGAGACAATCAGCCGCAGTCGACGACGATTACAGTCAGCACACGCACGAGTTCGGCCGCTCTTATGACGAGTTCAAGCT
>NZ_JBFRCY010000232.1:0-5935 GCF_052113305.1 Terriglobus sp. YAF25 | reverse complement strand
GTTGAAAGATACGGGCTGACTCCCGTCGGGTCTGGGCGGTCAAAGGTGCCGTTCGAATTACCGATTGAAGAGTTATCTGTTCCTACGCTCGGAGTGATCGGCTGACCGGTTTGCTCCGTGAAGATTGTTCCGAGCTGCCAGCCGCCGATCAGGGCATCCATGAAGCCCTTCACGTTTACCAGCTTTCCAGGGCCTATCGGGAGGTCATAAAGAACAGACCCCGCCAGACGATGCGTCACGTCGAAAGCGGAAGGGCCGTACTCGCAACGCAAGCAATAGCTGTTCTGCGGGAAGAGTAGGTCGTTACCCTGGTTACGAATGCCTGAGCCGTTGTCCAACGACTTGGAATAGGTGTACGAAGCAATGATGTTCAGGCCGTTGCTGAAGCGTCGCGTAACCTTTGCTGCCGCGCCATGGTAGTTTGCGGACCCCTGGTCATGCACCATTTGGATTACGCCATAGTTCAAGAAGGGAAGCCGGGATGCGACCGAAGTCTGGGCTCCGTTTCCAATGTATCCGTAAGGCGTCGGCTGATTCAGATTCAGGAAACCGTACAGGTGACGGCTGACGCTGCCCAGGTAGCCGGCCTCCAGAACCCAGCTTTTGCCGAATTGCTGCTGCAGATTCAACAAGAACTGTTCGGTATAGCTGGTTTTGTGCGAGATGGCATTTGCATAGGCGTACAGGCCGGTCGTTCCCGGAATCGCCCCCACCGTGCCCCCTCCGTTCGGCAGAGCATTGTTCCAGAACAAGTCCGCGGTTCCCGCCGGAGTGCTCGTGTTCGCGTTTACCGTGACGCGGCCCGCAATATTGCGTGCCATATCGAAGTAAGCATTGCCTACGTCCTGGTTGTAGAAGATGCCGTAGCCGGCGCGGACAACCATGCCGTTGAGCGGGGCGTAGGACAATGATAGCCGGGGCGCCCAGTTCATCTTCGGGGTATTGACCAGAGCGTCCGGCAATAGACCGTTGCTGCAACGAGCTGCTGGATTGGCGCGTGTACCTATCTTGCCCGTGCTGTCGGTCCAGTAGATCGACAGACCCTGGTAAGGATCGTTGCAGTTGCCCTGGCGGACGAAGAACGGCCACTGAGCCTGAGGTTGCGTACCGGAACCGAAAGCCGGTGCGTTCGGCACATATACCGTGAACTGGTCATTTAGGGCGTCTAACCAGGGCGGTGTGAGTTCATACCGAAGTCCGAGTGAGAGGGTCAGTTTCGGGGTGAATTTGACTGTGTCGTCGATGTACGCAGCCCAGACGTTGCGGCGATACTGCGCGTTCGCGACTGCAACCGCAACGGAGGACTGCTGCAGATCACCTAGAAGGAACTCGGCAAAAGCGTCGCCGCCAGAGTAAACATTAGATCCCGTAGAGCTTGTGCTCACGAGGGTGGTTGCGTTCGGTGCGAAGTTGAATTGTCCGCGCGAAAACTGATTTCCCAATTGATTGAACTGCTGGCGACTGTACTCCACGCCCGTCCGCAGGGAATGTCTGCCCTTTGACCATGACACGTTGTCGACAATCTGCCAGGCGGGGTCGTCAACGACGTAGGGCCCATCCTGCGTATCCCCGAAGTTGCTCCAGAAATTCGTCGTGCCGCTGCGAATGGTTCCGAAGCTGATCAGTGGGATTCCCCAGGTTGAAGACGGACCACCGGAGAGTCCAGGAATCTGCACACCGCTCACGACGTCCGTTGTAAACGCCGAAAGTAGACCGAGGGAATTGTAGAAATGGCTGTATCCGAATCGTGCCTCATTGACAAGGTGTGGAGTGAATGTGAAGGTGTTTGATCCCATGTACTGGTAGTACTGTGTGATCGTCTTGCTGCCAGCACCCGACAAGCCGGTATTGATGATGTCTTCGTCGCCCTGGCTGAAGCGGAAAGCGAACTGGGAGCGAGGAGACACGTAGTAGTCGCCGCGCGCGGTGAATGACTGGCGGTTCTGAGGGCTGTTCGTGGCATAACGATAGTTCGGGTTTCCGGTGGAAGGTGTCGGACCAACAGCGTAGTACTTAAGCAGCCGCTTTGATACGTCGCTGATGCGGCTTGGGCAGATCATGTTCTGCACACCGTTGCAGGAGAACTGCTGCTTGTTCATGCCTGTCGATGTCCCCGTCGCGGGATCGTAGATCTTGGTCGCATACGTTGAGAAGTCGCCACCTTGTTGTGCGGCCGTGGGAACCGTGGCCGTGGCCGTTCCGTTCGACCGGATCCTTCTCCACTCGTCATCGACCATGAAAAAGAATTTATCCTTACCGTTGAACAGCTTCGGGATTCGCACAGGCCCGTCCACCACGAATCCGAAGTCGTTCCACTTGAAAGGGTTTACCGTCGGCGCGGTTGGGTTGTAGTTGAAATAGTAGGGCAGCGCGTCTACATAGTTGTTGCGGATGAACTCATATGCCGATCCGTGGAGAGCGTTGGTACCGCTCTTGCTCACGACGTTGATCTGCGATGCCTCATGTCCATATTCGGCGGAGTAGACACCAGTCTGCGTCTTGAACTCCTGGATGCCATCGATGGAAGGCAGGGCAATGTAGGTGTTGAAGTCAGGATCGGTGTTGAGAATGCCGTCGAGGGTGTAGTAGTCGAACATGATGCGCTGCCCACCGACAGCCAGGGCCTGCGCTGCGCGGTCACCGCCGAGGCGGCTGCCGGCCTGTCCTGAGGAGGGCGATAGCGTATTCACGTTGGAGGAGAGTGCTACAAGGCTGAGGTAGTTACGACCGTTCAGGGGGAGTTCGTTGATTGCCTTGTTTTCGATGACGGTGCCCACTGTCCCGTTATCAGCCTGCAGCAGCGTGCCTGTAGCTTCGACTTCGATAGTCTCCGTGACACTCCCGAGTTGAAGCATCACGTCGAGACGCAGTGTCTGCTGGACCTGCACCTGGAATTCCTCACTGGTAGAGGTTTTGAAGCCGGCGTGACTGACGTTGAGCGTGTAAGGCCCGACGGGTACTTCCGAGAAGGTGTAGTCTCCAGTGTTGGTCGTTGTTGTCTCTCGGCTCGTGCCGGTCGACGTGCTGCGCAAGACAACTTTGGTATCTGGTACGGCCGCGTTGGTACTGTCACTGACGTGACCCGAGACAACGCCAGCCGTTTGTCCGAACGCGTCAGAGGCTAACAAGAGAGTCAAGGCAATGAAAGAAGTTCGTAAAAAAGTCGATCCGAAACGGGTAAACGTTTTCCGCAATAAGCGGGTAGAAGTGTTCACGTCCTACAACTCCTAGAGAAGCAGGTTTAAAAACGACGAAATATACCCCGGATGAGGGAACAATAGTCAAGGTTTTTCTGCGTGTCTCTCAAGAAAACGTTTTTACTTCGTTCGGGAAAAAGTCCGGCCAGTGAATAAGCGATGCGTGCTTTAGAGATTGAAATAATCGCTGTAATCGGTCACGACGGGGGAGTCTTCGTGACCGCGGTCGCGGGGAGTGCCAGGTTGAATCCCTCCAGGCCAGTCAAAACGGATTTGTAAGCGTACGGCGGATGCGCTCGCTGTAAGTGCGCCCCGATTGCAGGCGTTGTCCAGATTTGAGTTCGATCGCATACTGACCGTGCGCGATCGACCACAGCCGCGCGATACACCGTAGGTTGACGATGTGCGATCGGTGGACACGCAGGAAGCGGTTGGAATCAAGCACGCTCTCGATGGTGTTCATGGGCACGTGCAACAGGTAAGATGTCGGACCGGCGTGGATCCGGACGTAGTTCTGGAAGGCCTCGATCCAATCGACGTCGTCGACGGGCACGAAGAGGGTGTGCTCACCGAATCGAACGGCGAATCGTTCGAGTTGCCGCGGTGGATTCGCGATGGCACCCAACATGGCCAGCACTTGTTTTGTGGCGTCCTCTTGCGGAGTGCCTTGAAGCCTGCCAATGGCCCTCTGGAACGCGAGCGCAAAGCGTTCCTCGGTTACGGGTTTGAGGAGATAATCGATGGCTGCGATTTCGAATGCCCGGATCGCATACTGGTCGTGTGCAGTCACGAAGATGACCGGTGGCATGCGTTCCGCTCCAACGGCGTGGACGACCGCAAAGCCGTCGGTGCGCGGCATCTGAACATCGAGGAAGACGAGGTCCGGGTTGTGTTCGCGAATGAGCGTAATGGCTTCGCGTCCGTTGCGCGCCTCTGAGACGGACTCGACCTGGGGTTGACGGCCGAGCAGCAGCTTGAGCCCTTCGCGCGCGAGGGGCTCATCGTCCACGACAAGGACGCTCAATCGCACGGCGAGCCCTCGGGCAGAGCTGTCCGGATGGGAAGTGTAATCGTGACCCGCACGCCTCGGCCGGCTGCCGGCTCGATGACCAAGTGCGCGCTCTCGCCATAGAGCCGCGCCAGCCGGTTTCTGGTATTCGTCAAACCGATTCCGGAGCGGCCAGGCTTGGGCGAGAGAAGCCCTGGGCCATCATCAGAGACGACGAGGTGCAGCGATCCATTGGAACTCGCCGCCACGACCTCGATCGTCACCACTTCCTCGCTTTGGCCAAGACCGTGGCGGACCGCGTTCTCAACGATTGGCTGCAGCACCATGTGCGGCACGAGAACGTCGGAAAGCTCGGTCGGAGCGATGCGCACGCGCAGGCGGTCCTCGAAGCGGACCTGCTCGATAGAGAGGTATAAACGCAGGAATTCGAGCTCGCGCCACAACGGGACCTCTTGGGCCTCCACGTCCTCAAGCGTAAGGCGGAGTAGATCCCCGAGCTTCTCAACCATCGCTTCGGCCTGCGCTGTCTTCTGCTGTTGAATCAGGACCATGATGGCGCCCAGCGTATTGAAGAGAAAATGCGGCTGCAACTGCATCTTCAGGGAACTCAACTGCGCGGTTGCGAGCTGCTGGGCAAGTTCAGATGCTTGAACCTTGAGCTCGAAGGCCTCCCGCTCGCGGTTCTTGGCATTCTTTTGCGATCGGTACACGGTATGCAACGCGATCACGGCCCAATAGCGGATGACGCCGCTCTGGATGCCGAATCCCAGCATAATCCTCACTCCGGCGGTGAGCGACGGAGGAGGAAGCGCGGGGAAGGCGCCGAGCAGCAGCAATATCGGGACTTCAAGCGTGGTGGACAAGATGGAGAAAACCACGCTAAAGCAGAGGTGCCATGTGGCGTCGGCGACTCGGCGCTCGATTGGCCACCGATTGCTTAGCCAAAGGACCGCCGGTGTGAGCGCCGCACAAACATACATGCCCGTCATCCAGCCGACGAAGACGTATTTCCAGGGCACGGCGCCGCCTCGATAGAGGCGCGGCACCGTGTCCTGGACGATGTAGAAAAGCCCGGCGATGGTCCAGCCGAACCAGACTCCTACAATCACCCGTATTCGTTGACGCATTGAGGGCGACATTCACCTCATTTTGTCACGGCCCGCCCGTCGGCTTCGCCAGGTTTTGATGGGGCGGCCTTCCGTCAACCTCGCTCGCAAGCTAGCCAATCCAGTTCGGCATTCGGGCGGAACAGTTGGTCAAAAACATGTGTCCGCATGCTTCGTAGCGCTCCTAGCATGGCGGCATAGCGAAGAAGTAGAACCAAATTGACGAGAGGAAGAGGCACGGATCATGAAGAATCAGTTGAGCGCGTGGATGTTGCTTGTGATGGTGGTGGCATTAGTGGGCGTAAGCGAGGCGCAAACCTCCGATAAGACGATGGGTGGGACCCCGGCGGTCCTTCCAAGCGGCCTTGGAGAGGCCGTTGATCGCGACCTCATGGCCATTCGGGACGCAACCGCCAGGTTCAAGTCGACCAAGGCCGCTGAAGCGGCCGGCTACAAGCAAGTCACCGGCTGCGTCGAACATCAGCCCGCCGGCGCTATGGGCTATCACTTTCAGAACAACGATCTCCTGGACACCACGCTCGATCTGGGGCACCCGGAGGTGCTGGTCTACGAGAAGATGCCCGACGGCAGCTTTCAATTGAATGGCGTGGAGTTCCTTGTGC
>NZ_JBFRCY010000231.1:0-5970 GCF_052113305.1 Terriglobus sp. YAF25 | reverse complement strand
ATGTACGGCAGCATGGGCTCGATCTGCGAGATCTCCATCACCTCAGTGATCACCAGCAGGCCATTCTTATCCGCAGCCTCGCGCATGATCTTCAGCCCCTCGATGCCCATGCCCTGGAAGCTGTACGGCGAGCTGCGCGGTTTGAAGGCGCCGCCGCGCAGGAACTTACAGCCGGACTCCGCCACCTGTTTTGCAGACAGATCGATCTGTTCTTTCGATTCCACGGAGCAGGGACCCGCCATCAGGACCACCTCTTCTCCGCCGACAACCACGCCGTTGGCGAACTTGATCTTCGTCCCTTCAGGACGGAAGTTGCGGCCGGCAAGTTTGTAGGGAGAGGAGATGCGATAGGCGTCCTGGACGCSCGGCAGTACCGTGAACTCGGCAACATCGAAGGCCTGGGGTGTGCCTACACCGGCGAGGATGGTCTGCGCCGCCCCGGTAGTACGGTGGACGGCGAAACCGAGCTCCACCATGCGCTCGATGACTGACTGGATATGTTCTTCGGTTGCTGCATCCTGCATTGCGACGATCATTGCTGTCTTCCTTTTCGATCCTGCTAGTTGTCTTTCTTCTGGAGCGCTCGCATCACGTCTACGATGCGCTCGTAAATCTTCTGAATCTCCGTGTCCGGCAACGGACCGGGATTACAACCCTTCACGTGATCAAAGACCTGTTGTTCGCGGCCTGGCTCGTATACGGGCATGGCCTGCTGCGCCTTCAAGCGCCCGATGGCCTCTGCTGCTTCCGCCCTCTGGCTGATAAGGCGGACAATCTGCTCGTCGAGCTCGTCAATGCGCTTGCGCCAGTCTGCTATTTCCATCGTTGCTGCATCTCCTTATCGTTTCCTTTCATGGTATTCAGCTTCTATCCGCGCAGTCCTCGAACAAACTCCGCCACCGCCGCCGCCGCCTCCTGCGGCGTGGACTTCTCGATGATGGCTACAATCGCCGACCCGATGACCGCCGCATCGGCGTACTCGCCTACCGTCCGCACATGCTCCGCATTGGAGACGCCAAAGCCCAGGGCAATCGGCTTGTCAGTGAACTGACGGATCCGTTGCACCAGCTTTGAGGCATCATCCGAAAGCGTGGACGAGACACCGGTAATTCCCGTACGCGAGATGGCATAGAGGAAGCCCTCGGTATGCTCCGCGATGGCCTTCAAACGCTCGTCAGGCGAGGTGGGAGCAGCCAGGAAGACCGGCGCCAGCCCATGCTTCTTCATGGCAGCCATGTATTCAGCGGCTTCTTCGACAATCATGTCGGTCAGCAGCACGCCATCCGCTCCCACTGCCTCCGCCTCGGCACAGAATGACTCCAGACCCATACGAAGCACCGGGTTCAGATAGCTGAACAGGATCAGACCCGCTTTCGGACGCTCGGTACGAATCTCCTTGCAGAGAGTAAGCACGTCCGTCAGGCGAACGCCGCGTCCGACGGCGCGTTCCATCGCCCGTTGAATCACAGGACCGTCGGCCAGCGGATCGCTGAAGGGAACGCCGAGTTCCAGTACATCTGCGCCGGCATCGATCGCCGCGATGGCGATCTGCTTTGTCGTCTCCAAATCAGGGTCACCCGCAGTGAGGTAGATCACCAGACCCGGTTTCTTCGGAAATTGAATCGGCATTATGCTCCGGCTCCCTTCAGCTCCATCTCGCGAGCCAGGATGCCCATATCTTTGTCGCCACGGCCGCTCACATTGACGAGGATCACATCCGTCTTCGCCAGCTTCGGCGCCTGTTTGATCGCCTCTGCCACGGCATGCGCCGACTCCAGCGCCGGCAGAATGCCCTCGGTCCGCGACAGCACCTTCACTGCATTCAGAGCCTCGGTATCCGTTGCCGAGGTATAGGTGGCGCGGCCCTGGTCGTGCAGCATCGCGTGCTCCGGACCTACGGACGCATAATCCAGACCCGCCGAGACCGAATGTGTCGTCGCGACCTGTCCCGCATCATTCTGCAGGACATAGCTATACGTTCCCTGCAGCACACCCGGCAGACCACCGGAGAAGCGTGCCGCATGCTCACCCAGCGCCGTACCGCGTCCACCGGCTTCGACGCCGATCAGCCTTACATTCGGTTCGGGAATGAACTCATAGAAGGCTCCGATAGCATTCGAGCCACCGCCGACGCAGGCGATCACCGCATTGGGCAGCTTGCCCTCGTGCTCCAGAATCTGCTGCTTCGCCTCGCGCGAGATCACGCGGTGGAAGTCACGCACCATCGTGGGATAGGGATGTGCGCCCAACGCCGAGCCGAGAATATAGAACGTCGTGCGCACGTTCGTGACCCAGTCGCGCATCGCCTCATTGATGGCGTCCTTCAGCGTCGCCGAGCCGGAGCCGACACCGCGTACCTCCGCGCCGAGAAGACGCATGCGGTAGACGTTCAGCTCCTGGCGGCGCATATCTTCTTCGCCCATGTAGATCACGCACTCCATGCCGAAGAGAGCGCAGACCGTCGCTGTCGCCACGCCATGCTGTCCGGCGCCAGTCTCGGCGATGATGCGCTGCTTGCCCATGCGCCTGGCCAGCAGTGCCTGACCGAGAGCGTTATTGATCTTGTGCGCTCCGGTGTGCAGCAGGTCTTCGCGCTTGAGGTAGATCYTCGCTCCACCCAGGTTCTCCGACAGGCGTTTGGCGAAGTAGAGCGGTGTCGGGCGGCCGACATAGTCCTTCAGCAGCGCCGCAAGCTCGCCTTGAAAGGCCTGGTCTTCGCGGACGGCGGCATAGGCGCGTTCCAGCTCCTGCAGGGCCGCCATCAGCGTCTCTGGCACGTAACGGCCGCCATAAGCGCCGAAGCGGCCATTGCCGAGGGTACGGACGGGGTCGATGATGCTGTGTTCCATCGGTAGAGTCCTTTTCTGGTGCAAAAAAACAAAAGCCGCGACCCTTAGGGTTCGCGGCTTCGGTTGGAATCTCGTCGTGTACTTCTGGTAGTGCTAGTCGTTCGACGCTAAACCGCCGGAGCCGCTACTGTGTACCAGTAGCGGAAGGTAAAGCTGAAAAACTGGCGGGAACGCGTCATTGCACTTTTGAACATACACGGATTTCGCCCGGCGAGGCAACCAATTGGCCGAAACGCAGGATTTTTTCTTTTCCTCCACTGGCAAACACTTCCCTCCCCCGTCTCTCTAAACCTGATGCATGCGCCCGGGTGGCGCAGAAGGAGGACGTCATGATGCAAAAGAACGTCACGAACTTCGGCAGATTCAGTTCCGCACTCATTTTGGCGGGTTTGCTCTCAACTCCATTTACGGCAGTCTCCCAGGACCGCACCTACCGGGAGCAGCAGGCTCACGACCGCGCCAAAGCCGCGCAGGACGCCCAAGATAAACGTCACCACACTACCGCCAAAATCGTAGGTGGCTCGGCAGTCGGCGGCGCCGTGTTGGGAGGCGTGATGGGTGGCGGTAAGGGAGCCGCGCTCGGAGCCGGCGTAGGCGCCGGCGGCGGCTATGTCGCCGACAAGATCCGCAAGAAGAAAGGCACGGAGAAACGGGAGAAGGAATACCCAAGGTAACTACATTGGTGCCCCCGGTAACGGCACCAGAGTTCACTTGAAACGGACCGTCTTTTGTGGCGTACTTACTGGCTTGAGGCGCGGGTTTTTGAACCCGTTGCCGCTCACGCTGCATCTAGATATGCAGAAAGCTGGTGATGGTGATTTATGCTGCGAAAGACGGTTCTCGCCGCTGTAGTTGCCTTCGTTGCTATGGGCGTGGCTCATGCCCGGACCCCGCAAGCGAAGGCTCGTGATCATACTCCGCGTGTGAAAGATCGGACGCCGCACGTCCGTGGCGCCCAACCCGGTCGCCGCGCGTAGAGTTCTCTCTTCCTAAGCGAAACGAAAGGACGCCCTTTGCGGCGTCCTTTCTCGTTCCCACTCAACAATCAAAGTTCGCACGCAAGTTCCGGTCTCCGCAGTCGTACCCCTTCAACTTTTAACTTTCAATTTTTAACGAGCGCCGAAGGCGCTCCCTAGTATCCCATCGCTCCGGCGAGGGCATTTTTCTTTATGGCGTGCCTAACCCTCCACAGAAGGTGGCTAGGTACTTCCCACCCCGTGCCGTACTTCTTCAACTTTTAACTTTCAACTTTTAACTCGCGCCGCAGGCGCGCTAGTGCCCCATGGCCTCCGGCGCAGGCTTCTGTTTTTTCGGCGGTAAACGCATCATCAACGGCAACGGAGACAACAGCAGAATCACCACCGCCAGCACGAAGAAAGCGTTCTTGTAGCTGAGCATCTGCGCCTGACGCAGCATCTCCTGATAGGCGCGGCCCATTGCCATCTGGGTCGCCTGCGCCGCAGTCGTGCCGTGATCTCGCAGGATGGTGGCGAGTCCGCCGATATAGTTCTCATACGCCGGCGAGCCGGGCACCGTATTCATGGCAAGCTGCGCCTGGTGCGTCTGCGCGGTGCGTGCCAGGAACGTCGTCAGCAGTGCTGTTCCTGCACTTCCGCCCAGGTTGCGGGCAAAGTTCGAAAGCGACGAGATCTGGTTCATCTTCGCCGGCGGCACACCCACATAGTTCAGTGTGGAGATGGGAATGAAGATAAACGGCAGACCGATTACCTGCACCATGCGCCATAGCGTCACAGTTCCGTACGCAGCATTCAGGTCCAGACGGGTGAGGTTGTAGATACCAGCCGCTGTTGCCACATATCCCATAATGACAAGCGCACGCGGATCGATCTTGCCCAGCGATCTGCCCGCGACCGCCATGCCGATCATCATGACGAAGCCTGCCGGCGACAGCACCATGCCGGCCCTCTCTGCCGTATATCCCAATAGCACCTGCAGGTATTGCGGAATCAGCACAGTAGACCCGAAGAGCACCATACCCAGCACAAGCTGCAGAAAGACAGCGGTGCCGAAGTTGCGGTTCTTTAAGAGCTTCAGATCGACGATCGGGTCTGGGTGCCGCCACTCCCACCAGGCGAAGAACAGCAGCAACGCGGCCGCAGTGATTCCCGCTGCACGGATCATCGGATCGGAGAACCAGTCCTTCTCCTGGCCCTTATCGAGTGTGAACTCCAGCAGACCAACGCCCAGCGCCACCAGACCGAGACCCATGAAGTCCACCGGCTGGCGGTGCGCCTCTGCCGCACGCGCCTTGAGGTATGGCGGATCTTCCACCATCTGGTTCGAGAGCCAGAGCGAGAGCAGGCCGACCGGAATGTTGATGAAGAAGATCCAGTGCCAGTTGTAGTTGTCGGTAATCCAGCCGCCAAGCGTGGGACCGATGGCTGGAGCGACCACCACGGCCATGCCATACACCGCGAAGGCCTGCCCGCGCTTCTCCACCGGAAAGGTATCGGCCAGAATCGCCTGCTCCGACGGCGCCAGGCCGCCGCCGCCAAGGCCCTGCAGCACGCGCGCCAGAATCAGGATCGGCATCGAGGGCGCAATGCCGCAGAGGAACGAGCAGACCGTAAACAGAACGACGCAGGCCATATAGAAACGCTTGCGTCCGAAGCGGTTGGAGAGCCAGCCCGAGATGGGAAGAATGATGGCCGAGGCGACCAGGTAACTGGTCAGCACCCATGTCGCCTCTTCCTGGCTGGCGCCGAGCGAACCGGCGATGTGTGGCAGAGCGACGTTCGCGATGGAGGTATCGAGCACCTCCATGAAGGTGGCCAGCGTGACCGTAAGAGCAATGGCCCAGGGATTGTGCCGGGGCTTCCAGTTGTGGTCGTACGACATGATCGAATATCAGCTAGCTGCGATAGAATATCAGCAAGCTGATGATCGAAAGCGACAGGAATGCAGAAAAAACCTCCCGGAAACAATCGGAGGCTCGTCGGACTCTCAAGCTGCTGAAGCGGCTGACACTTGGTTTCCGCGCGCGGCTGGACGAAGATCTGCGGCCGCTGGGCATCACCTTGGCACAGCTCCGCGTGCTGCATGCCATCAAATCAGAAGCCACAGCCAGCGGCGCCCAGGTGGCGCGGGAGTGCAGCATCAC
>NZ_JBFRCY010000230.1:0-10808 GCF_052113305.1 Terriglobus sp. YAF25 | reverse complement strand
ACCCAGGGGCTGGCTCTGGATCCCGGCAACGATGACGGGCTGCCACAATTGCAGATTCCCACCATCTTCGCCAAGTTGACTGCTGCCAATGTCTCCTGGAAGCTCTACTACACCGTGACTCAGGGGGGGTGTCTCGATTCTGACGACTGCCAGAGCCGCGGAGCATCCGCCGTATACCCGGCAACAAACTTCTCGCAGCTTGCGGACTCCTATACCTACCTCCACTCGAATCCGGGTACTTGCGCTGCTCCGACCCAGCCATCGAGCGTCGTGGGTGACTCGTCGAACTCGTTCTGCATCGACCCGACACACATCGCGCCCCTGTCCTCCTACTACACGGACCTGGCAAACGGAACATTGCCAAGTTTCGCGTTCATCGAATCCGGGTACGGGGTAAACGACGAGCATCCTGGTTCAGGGCAGTCAATTCTCGCCGGACAGCAGCAGGTGGCGAAGGTCGTAAATTCCCTGATGACGAGCTCCTCCTGGATGAACTCCGTCTTCTTCCTGGCCTACGATGAAGGCGGCGGCCCGTATGATCATGTGCCTCCGGTTCCGGGACATTCGAATGACAATACGGACCCGATGGTCGGCAGCATCTCGGTTGGGAACATTCCGGACATCAACTCCATCTCCGTAGACCCAGACACGTATTACCCCTGCCTGCCACCTGGGGGAACGCCTACTCTGCATTGCGATCTGCGGTCATCGCAACCCGGCGCGAACCCCAGCGACGCACCGGCTGTTAACGGGTTCAAAGCGCAACTAGGCTTCCGGGTACCCAATATGGTCATCTCTCCATACGTCCGGAAACACTATGTCTCTCATATTCCGATGGATCACACGGCCATCCTGAAGTTCGTGCAGAGCCGTTTCCTCGGCGCCTCAGAGCACCTCACGGAACGCGATAAAGCTCAGCCGGATTTGACCGATTTCTTCGACTTTACCGGCGCTCCCTGGGCCGCACCCCCGACACCGCCAACTCCTGTGTCGCCAGCTTCACTCGGATACGATCCGTGCACACCGACGAACTTTGGACCGTAGTTCTCACTAAGCGCAAACTCAGAGAGGGAGCCGGACCGGCTCCCTCTCTGAGTTTTGGACTAAGGATTTCAATAGAAAGGAAAGATCGCAACCGCAAACAGGAATGCGTTAAGGCCTACTTTTTTACTGAGTCAGGATGTCTGTCGCGTTGTAACGAGTTCCGTCAAAGCGTGTCGTGACTTTTACCAATCCCCCTTGATGCAGCTGCCGGGTTATTTCGAAGCGGGAAGGGTCGAATGCGATATCCATTGGCGGATGATCTGAGGTTGTCGCGATAGACATTCTTCCGGCCCGAAGGTCTACAGATAGAAGCTCACCGCGGAAGACGAACTCTGCACCCGGAACCGCAAGCACATCAATTCGATTAGCTTGCCCCATACCGTTGTTCCCGGGTCGAAAGGCGACATCGACGATTGCGTCGGGGATCAGATCGGCCAGGCCCGGGCTTGTTCTGGAAAACGCAGCCTGGCCGGTTCGGGCGACCGGCGTCCCAGCGGGTACGGTGATTGTCACCGTGCTATCGATATTTGTGCCGCGTATCTTCAATTCACCCGTGCCGGCATTGAAACCGACGACCTGACCCCGTAGCTGCCCTTGGGGCGTATTGGAAAGGACATGAATACGGACGGCAAAGATGGAGGTTCCGTCCAGTCTCGTCTCGATCGATGCGTGGTCCGCGGGACCCAGGTGCAGTACCGAAATCTTCTGTCCGTTCTGATAGAGCTGCGTCCGCTCGTCGAAAAGGATTTTGACCGTGTGACTGCCCCCACTGCCGGGCACCTTCAGGGCAAACTGGTCGCGGATAAGGTCGACATTTTCGATTTGCCCGCCCATGACCGTGCTGCGCCCTGGCGGCGCCGAGGGTAAGGTCGTCCTCGACACCGTCTCAGACGGCGGAAGCAACCCTTCAGGAAGAGCTTGACCGGAAGCGGCAGTTGCACAGAAGGCCAGCAGACCAAGGCACGAAACACGCATGACGGTGAGATGCTTTGGCGGGCAGCCAGGTGGTCTGGGTATGGTACGGGCAACGCCCTGAGTTACATACTCACTTATGCAGGAAACCCTATGTCTTGGCCGTGAATCTAACTGGCGAAGTTGCGGAAGTGTGTCAACTCTCCGAAGCAATGGATCATCCTATGAATCGCAAACATTTTTGGGTTGTGCTTGCTGGTGTTCTCGCCTCGCCGTTTCTCGCAGCGCAGCAGTACATTCGCATTACGATTCCGCGGCGCGCCGAATTAACTCCGGTGCAGCGGCTCAATCGCGAGGGCGTGGATCACGTCGTAAAACATAAGTATGAGAAGGCAGAGGCACTGTTTTACAAAGCCTATCTCTATGACCCCTCCGATCCTTTTACGCTGAACAACCTGGGTTATGTGTCCGAGCTCCAGGGCCAGGTCGATCGCGCGGCCGAGTATTACCGGCTTGCGGTAGAGCAAGGATGCGAGGCCGTAATCGATCGCAGCAGTGAGAAAGACCTTAAGGGCAAACCCATGATGGACGCTCTCGGCACGATCAAGAACATGCCGATGAGAATCAATCGCATCAATATCTACGCGATGCAGTTGCTGCAGCAGAATCGGGCTTTCGATGCGGAGGCCGTGCTGAAGCAGACCCTTTCTCTGGACCCGAACAATCCGTTCACGCTGAACAATCTTGGCATTGCCGAACAGGCGACGGGAGATCTGGAAGACGCCCTCAAGTACTATGACGCGGCAGCGAGAACCCACTCGACGCAAAAGGTGGTGGTAGCTCTCGATAAGTCATCGCGGGGAAAGCCCATCGGTACGCTCGCTGCTGAGTCTGCCGAGAAGCTTCGTGCACGTATGGCGGATATGGACATCCATCAGATCCGTGCTCACATGTTCACGGTACGAGGAGTGTCGGCGCTCAATAAAGAGGATTGGGCTACCGCCCGCAGCAATTTCGAGCAGGCCTATGCCGCGGACCCCTCCAGCGCGTTCACTCTCAACAATATTGGCTATCTGGCGGAGCGGGACGGCGATCTGGAGACGGCTGTCGCTTATTACACGCGAGCCCGCGCTGCGAAGGATGCGGGGGAGGCCGTTGGCATGGCTAGTCGTTCAGAGGCTGAAGGCCACCGCCTCGCCGAAGTAGCGCTCCAAAGCCGGCAGGATGTCTATCAGGCATTGAAGTCCCGAAATCCCTCTCCCGCTAGCCCCAGTGAACCCGTCGAACTCATACGGCGTGACGGCAGCCCGGAACCGCCGCCGTCTCAACCGGATAATCCAGAACCGGCGCCTTCCAGCGCGCCGTTGCCTCGCTAAGCTGCCCTCTCTACACGCAGCCCACGATCAATTACACGATCAATCAAAGGATGCTCCCAGGAATGCCTAACTCTCGTCTGCCCGGTAACGCAAGTGACACCATGGACATACTCTCTCGACTGGTCCTATCGCCAACGGCGAGTCTGTCTTCTCTCATCCCCCGTCTGCAGATGAGCACGGCTCAACTCGATGAGCTGGTGTCGCTGGCGCATGCCAACCACGTGGTCGTCCGCGGAATGGAGGCGTATCGGAGTTTGATGCTCCAGGCGAACGATCTTGAACAGGTTCGGCGTGCCGATGAGGTCATCGCGGCTGAGCGTGCCCGCATCGCACATGCTACGGCTTATCTACAGGCCATCTGTGCCGCGTTTTCTGAAGCCGGTCTTGACGTAACCGTCATTAAGACCCTGGATCACTGGCCTGACTTTGGAAGCGATATGGATTTGTATACGAACGCGGCTCCCGATGTCGTGCTGGCCCTGATGCAACAACAGTTCGAGGCAACCATCGCGTCGCGCAGCTGGGGAGATCGCCTGGCAGGGAAGTGGAACTTCGAGATTCCCGGACTGCCGGAGGCCGTCGAAATCCACATGTGCCGCCTTGGACAGACGGGGGAACATCTGACACTGGCAGAGAATATTCCAGCGCGGTCACGAGCGGTGGAGTTTGATGGGAAAAGGTTTCGTGTACCGTCGCCTTCAGACCGGATCATGATTTCAACTTTGCAGCGCATGTATCGCCACTTCTACTTCCGTCTGTGCGACATCGTGGACTCTGCAGGGCTGGTAGTCTCCGGCGCGCTGGACTATGAGGACCTGAGACGTTCCGCGCAACAAAGCGGAATCTGGGAGGGGGTTGCAACCTACCTCGTACTGGTCTCGGATTACGTCTGGAAGTACATCGGCTCCCATCTTGTACTGCCTGCGTTTGTACGAGATGCCGCCCGCTTTGATGGAAAGGTCATGTACTGCGGGAAGAGTTTTCTCCGCGTACCCATCGTCCCTCAGTCGGCGGAGCTCTACAGACTGCAGTTGCTGGATACGTTCAGGAAGGGCGAAATCAGCAGCGGCGCCCGCCTGGGGCTTTTGCCGTGGCTTGCAACGGCTGCGGCAATCGGACACAAGATTACCGGTAGTGACAAGGGAATCTGGTGAACTCTTCCGGTTCGGCCTGCACAACCTTGTGCGGGTTTGTAGCAACATATATTGCACATGTATTTGGGACATGTGTGGTCTAGGGTAAACAGGAAAGTTATGTGGGCCGCACAGGTCATCTTTATGGAACGCTAATTTCCCTGTCTGGAGTTGGGCTCTATGTCCCATCCGTATCTCAGCATAGTAATTCCCGCCTACAACGAAGCTCACCGGATCGGCAACACACTGAATCTCATCCTGAAATGCATTGAAGCTCGTCAATGGGACGCGGAGTTGCTGGTGGTGGACGACGGTTCCACGGATCGTACGGTTCTACAGGCGGCGGGCGACGTCGTCTTGTTTACCGATGCAGATCTCTCTGCACCGAAGATCGAGGCGGAGAGGTTGATGGCTGCACTGGATGCGGGCGCCGATGTAGCCATTGGATCGCGCTGGCTTGAGCGATCTCGACAGACTGTACAGCAGCCGCTATATCGCCAGATATTCGGCCGTTGCTTCAACTTCGTTACGAGAGTCATGACTGGCCTCTCCTTCAAGGACACGCAGTGCGGGTTCAAGGCATTCAAGCGTGATGCGGCACAGGTGATCTTCCGCCTGCAGACAATCGAGCGCTGGGGATTCGATCCGGAGCTGCTGTTTATCGCCAGTAAGCTTGGCTACCGCATTGCGGAGGTTCCCGTTACGTGGGGACATGATGATCGTAGCCGTATCAGCTATCTCAGGGATGGCGCCAAGATGCTGGAAGAGATGGCGATCATACGATTCAATGCGGCTGCGGGCCGCTATAGCCAGGCGATCGCGGCGATGAGAGATACCAGCAACCTGGTGACTGAGCCTTCTCGTCCTATCGAGAGATCGAAACAACCTGCAATTGCCCAATAACGAATATGAGTCACTACCTATCGCCTCTCACGTATGGCTACTCGGCATGCGCGAGGGGCGTTCTTCTTTATCCGGTCGCACCTCAGCTCGATGACTGTATCTATGGCTGTAAGGATCTGGAGCACTCATGAGAAATGCAAATGCTGTACTCGAACCCAACAGGAAACACTCCTCCTCTTCATTGCATCCAATTACCCGAACGACATCCTGCGATAGCAGAAGAACTGAGGATGCAACTATCATGGGAATCTCGCAAACGTTACCTGCCTTTGATCGAACGCAACCCCAAGCGAAAAATTCTCAAGACTACAAGCTCTTGAGTGGCGATCTGTCCCAGGTTACCGAAAAGAGTGTGCTTGCTTCTCTCATGGAGAGCCTGCACGATGCTATAGCCCCACCGAAGGCGCCTCCCTTGTACACAACATCGAGGCCCATTGTTCTGCCCGATCGTATGGCAGTGAAACGAGATCCTCGGGCGACTGGCCTTGCCATTGCGATCAACTGCTTCGTACTTGTGGCTCTCATCTGGTTCGGCAGCCGGAAGATCGTTGCTGTTGTGACTCCAAGGCCGGTGACGACTCATGTCACCTTGGTCGACCCTCTACCGCCTCCTCCGGTACTACCTATCGCACCCCCGAAGGCGGTAGCGATGAGTGGTGGTGGAGGGCAACACACTCCAATTCCGGTCTCGCGTGGCAATCCGCCGAAGTTCGAGCCGAAGCCGACCATCATGCCGGCGGTACAGCCGACAGCGGCTCCTAAGATTACGATGGCGGTCCAGCCAACGATCAATGTTCAGGCAGATCTGAAGATGGCCAAGGCCGATGTGCCCAACCTGGGAATATCGAGTGCCCCATCAGTCGTGGTATCGGCAGGGAACGGGGCAGGTGCCGGATTGGGTGCGGGTTTCGGAAATGGTCTGGGATCGGGTTCAGGCGGTAATTTCGGCGGCGGCGTCTTCAAAGTTGGTGGCGGTGTCTCAGAGCCGCAGGTAATCTCTGCACCGGCGCCAGGATTCACGGAAGAAGCCAGGCAGGCGAAAGTCACCGGAAAAGTCATTGTCTATCTGCAGGTAAGCCCCGATGGGCGCCCCATGCATGTTCGCCTTGTCCGCGGCTTGGGGATGGGGTTGGATGAAAAGGCTTTGGAAGCTGTTCGTCAGTACAAGTTCAAGCCGGCCATGAAGGATGGACACCCTGTCACAGTTGAGATGAACGTAGAAGTGAACTTCCAGATTTTGAGTTAGGGCCTACGTATTTGGAACGGTTTTAGTAAGAAGGACGGCATTATGAAGTGTTCGAATAAGCGAAGCTTTTGGTTAACATTCTGCACGGGAATGTTGCTGACTCTTCCTTATCAGGTTCCCGCGGAGACGTGCACGACACAATCAAAGATGCAGCCGGCCGAAAGGAACGCTCTGGCGGATGCCTCATTAGCTCTGGCCCGGAAGGTTCAGGCAAACGACCGGCCTGGCGTGCAAGCTGCGACTATCCCGGAGTTCGCGGCGAACTTCAGCGGCATCGCCAGTGCGATCACTACCGCGTCTCCGAAGCTTGCAGGGAAGAACGCTGAAGTGGAGCAGGTGTATATGCTCGATGCGAGCGGTAGCGCGCGCAATGCGGATGGCACTTTTCCGAATGCCGAATTCTTCTGCACACTCAACGGTCGTAATGCTGAGGCCGATTTCAGTATTCCTGGATTGCCGCCGGGGCGTTACGCGTTTGCGATGGTGGATTTTGTAGGGTCTTCTCCTTGGACTCTCTCCATGTTGTTGCGGCAGGATGGCGCAGGTAGCCCCTGGAAGCTCGCAGGGTTATTCCCGAAGGAGAGCTCGGCGGCCGGTCATGATGGCTTATGGTACTGGCGCCAGGGGCGAACGATGGCGGCCAGTAAAGAGCTTTGGGTAGCCTATATCTACTACCAGCAGGCCAAACAGCTACTTCAGCCCGCCGTGTTTGTATCCAGTACTCATCTGGAAAGCCTTCGCTCCGAGTCAGCGAGCGCTCTGCCTCCGGAGATTGCCAATGGAATCGGTCCGGATACACCCCTGGTTGTCAACGGTGCTGACGGTACGGCGTTCCGCTTCTTCTCTGTCGCTCCGGACAATGGCCTTCACGCAGATAAGTTGGATATCGCCATTCATATGCAGATGGATCCGTCCATCACGGATCCGGCTGTCGCGCAAAAGCGAAACCGCGACGCCATGAGTGCATTCTTGAAACTACATCCTACGCTGCGTGAAAATTTTCGCGGGATGTGGGTCTTTTCGGAGGCTCCGAATCGGCCGGCGGTCACGACCGTAGCAGCCATGAACGAGATTCACTGATGAGACCTTGCAGGCAATGAGTAATTCTGAACTGACCCAGGTTCTGTTTCTTCTTTTGCTATTGGCGGGACTGGCCCAGTTGCTGGGATGGGTCTTTGTCAAACTACGGCAGCCTAAAGCAGTTGGTGAGATCCTCGCCGGCGTCATCCTGGGAAATGCGGTGGCCGGCCGCATTCCTGCTGTCGCGCACTTCATCGACAGCGCAAAACATCAAGGCAGTGTGCTGGATTTCGTCTATTGGCTTGGCCTGCTCTTACTCATGTTTCTTGCCGGAGCGGAGACCCAGCAGCTCTTTACTCACGAAGAGCGGCGCGAGGTCGGTTGGCTGACGATTGTCGGTACGGGCCTCCCATTCCTGTTGGGACTATTCTTTGCTCCCTGGGTCATCAAGCCGTCGTTGCTCGGTCCGAACGGTAATCGAATCTCGATCACCATCATCCTGGCTGTCGGCGTCGCCGTTACTTCAGTGCCGGTTGTCTCGAAGATCTTTGCCGACCTGAAGATACTGCACACGCGTTTTGCGCGTTTGGTGCTGGGCGTGGCCGTGCTCGAAGACATCGTTCTGTGGCTGGCGCTGGCGGTTGCCACTGCCGCAGCAGGGAAGGCTGCCTTGGACATTCGGGGGCTGTCGTATCACCTGATCGTGACGGTAGCCTTCTTTATCCTTGGACTCACCCTGGTGCCGCGGCTGGTCAAGCGATTTAACAAAGCCAGCTTCAACGTAGTGGCAAAGTCCTCTCCGACCGGCTATGCCGTTGCCGTATTACTGGCTTACTGTGTCGTCGCCGGAGTTCTGCATATCAGCATGGTCTTCGCTGCGTTTCTCGCGGGTTTTGCGGTCGTCCACAAAAAGCGTCGGCTCTTCGCGGATGCGCTGGAAGCCATCGGCAAGGTCTCCTTTGCCTTCTTCATCCCGGTTTACTTTGCGATCGTTGGCTTACGGCTGGACCTGATTCGAGGAATATCCTTCTGGATGCTGATTGCCTTTATCGTGGGAACATCAGCGGTGAAGGTATTGTCCGTTTCTTTGGCCGGGCGCTTCGCCGGGTTCCGTGGACTGGACCTCGTCAACCTCGCTATCACCACGAATGCGCGCGGAGGGCCGGGAATCGTCCTCGCCAGTGTTGCCCTCGATGCCGGCATCATCAGCGCGCAGTTCTATACGACGTTAGTTGTGGCCGCTGTCGTTACATCTCAGATTGCGGGTGTATGGCTGGATATCGTCGTCCATAAGGGCTGGCCGCTACTGGCGCCGAAGCCGTCTGCCGAGCCAGCGGAAGTATCTCTCGTGTCTACATCGGAGACCTGAGAATAGCAGCCGCTCATGACGTTTTCCCGTCCTGGCCGGGAGCGACAACAACGAATGGCCGCATCATGTCGTTGTCTTCATGCTCCAGCATGTGGCAGTGAAAGACGTATTTTCCGGTATAGCCTTCAAAGCGTGCAAGGATAGTCAGGATATCGCCAGGATTTACAGTGGCGGTGTCTTTCCATCCCTGTTCGTTCGCGCGTGGCTGCCTCGGCGAGCCGACCGGTTCGATCTTGCCGTTCATGCGGTAGGTGCCTAGATTGAAGCCTTGCCGGTGCAAGATCTGAAACTGAACCAGGTGCAGATGCATGGGATGTGCATCATCGCTGGTATTGATGAACCGCCACTTTTCCAGCGTCCCTAGCGTTACGGTCTCGGTAACAGGATCGTGATAGCCCTGTCCATTGATACGGAGGCCTGTCGATCGGCCTTGTGCGTCCATCTCCTCCGTGAGGATGAAGTCACGCGTGCGTATGGCTTCTCCTTCATCCAGCTTTGTAAAAGCTATGTCCTGCGGAAGGCTGAACGAGCGTGACGGTTCAGCAGGAAGGCTGACGCGGAACTGCATGAATTCCAGCAGAATGGGCCAGGTGGCGTTCAGCACATTCCACCCTGGATACGGAGCAGGAGCGTCGTTGCTGAGTGTCACCGTCTTTCCCGCGAGGGACGAGAAATCGACGATGAGATCTGCCCGTTCTCCAGGCGCCAGCTCCAGCTTTTCGAGAGCAACAGGCTGCGGCATAAGCCCACCATCTGAACCAATCTGATGAAATCTGATCAGGTGTGGGATATCGGTTGGACTCTTCGCCAGATTCAGGTACAGGTTCAGCACGCGAGAATTGGACGAGTTCAGCAGGCGAATTCTGTAAAGCTGGGGCCGGACTTCCACATATGGATAGATTGCCCCATTGACCACCGGAAGCTCTCCGAAAAACATCGGCCCCCAGACTCCCTTTGGCAGCGGAACGGCATCGTCCAGCGTGGGGGCATAGAGAAGCTGACCGTGTTCGTCCAGCGAACGGTCCTGCAGCACGAGAGGAATCTCGTATTCGCCGTAGGGCAAGTGCATGCTCAGCTCTTCGTCATCCCGCAACAGGTAGAAGCTCGACAGGCCGGCATACACATTCAGCCGCGTGATGCCGATGGCATGGTCGTGATACCACAACGTCGCAGCACGCTGTCGATTGGGGTACTCGTACCGCGCAGAGTGCCCCGGTGTGAACCATTTCTCCGGAAGGCCATCGCTCGACGATGGTACGTTTGCTCCATGGAGGTGAGGCACAGTTCTGACCTCGGGAGTTGGAGGCATGGCTCCATGGATGTGGGGATCGATCGGCAGGATATGCTGCGTTGGAAGTCTGTTTTCCCATTGCACTGCAATTGGCTTGTTGCGTCGCGCATCAATAACCGGCCCGGGATACTGTCCTTCGTAGCCCCACAGGCGTGCCGGAGGAAGCTGTGAATGCAACGGACGGGCGAACTCCGTCATCCGGATGCGATACAGGTCTTTCCCTCTCGTGCTTCCGTAGGGCGACAGTTGCGACAGCCTCGGCAAAGGGTCGATGTATCGTTCAAGGGTCGCGGGTGTCCGGTAGCCAGTCTTCGGAGAGCTCGGTTCTTTTTTCTGGGCGTGCGCCTCGTGTTTCAGAAAAAGCGCAGGCATCGATGCTGCCCATAGCTTCAGGAACTCACGTCTGTGTCTCTTCCCCATGTCTCCTCAAAACTCACGTCTGTGTCTCTTCCCCATGTCTCCTCAAAACGGTTCGAGCATTTTCCCTGTAGGTGTAGTGTAGGGCTTCCGTATC
>NZ_JBFRCY010000229.1:0-5991 GCF_052113305.1 Terriglobus sp. YAF25 | reverse complement strand
GGGCGACAAAGAGCGTCTCCAGGCGTTTGAAGGCATTGTGATCGCCACCAGGCAGGGCCCGCAGGGCAGCTTCACCGTCCGTAAGATGAGCTTCGGACAGGGCGTCGAGCGCATCTTCCCGTACAACTCCAAGGTTGTCGACAAGGTCGAAAAGGTTCGTTCCTACCAGGTTCGCCGCGCCAAGCTGTTCTATCTGCGCGGTCTGCGTGGCAAGGCTGCCCGTCTGAAGGAAGTCGAGCGCTCCTAAGCGTTTCAGGCGTCAATTTCTCTTGACGCAAAAAGCCGGCCTTGCGGCCGGCTTTTTCGTGTTTCTGCGATTTGGTTTTATTTGCCAGGCCCCGCGGGCTTGGCTCCCGCAGGTTTGGTTCCCCCGGCCGGGTTTGTTCCCGGAACCGCCGGTGGTACCGCTACCGGCTTGGGGACGGCCAGCGTGGGTTTGACTTCTTTTGGCAGGTCCGGGGCATTCGTGGAGACTGCTTTCGCTCCGGGCCAGGCATAGGGCGGACGCCGGAGTGTGCCGTATCCCATGACCGGGAAGCGCGAGCTCATGGTGTACTCGCGGTCGACGCGGACATACGCCGAAGCGGGATGCTTCTGGTGCAGCAGCGGCTTTTCACTGGCGAGCTGCAACGTATGCTCGCTGACCGAGACCGTGAGCGTCTTGCCGTCGAAGGCATTCTTCTGTTCGGTTGCGCCCTCGAACGGAACTCCGGAGATGACGGTATTGCCGATGCCCGGCGCATAGATGTAGAGATACTTCAGGTCGGCAATGTCGTAATTCAGCCGCGCTTTGCCGGTCCACCCATCCACAGTGAGTGTGCCCTGTTCGATGGTGACTGGCACCTTCTTCGGTTCTTTCTCTTTGACCGCCTTCAGCTTCTTCCCGTGCTCGTCGTAGCCGAGATTGTCCTTGGTCCGCAGAAGCAGCTTGCCGTGTTCGTCCAGCCTTGGCTCGCCGTGTTTGTCACGCAGAGGTTTTGGCGCCGGGTTGAACATCGGCCTGGCGTCGGGGTCGAGCATCTGCTTGCCGGCCTCATCGAGCATCGGGGTGCCCTGCTTGGGAAGCGCATCGATCTGGCTCTGGATCTCAGCCTTCTCAGCCTTGTGTTTGGCCTCTTCTTCCGGACTGACCACCGGCTTGGCCTTCTTGCCGCCTAAGAGACCGCGCARCGTGCCTACGCTCTGTTCCTTCTGCTCCTTCTGTTCTTTCTGCGGCGCAGCCTGGGGCTGAGCCTGGTCCGCGGGTTTGGCGGCATCCTGCGCCGCAGCCAGGGTGGAGACGCACACGATGAGAGTGAAGATCCGCTTCATAGACATAGATATGCCATGCTCCTCCATGCCCGGCTAGAGCATTTTTCCTGTTGCTGGGTATCCCGGTAGAGGAGTGCAGCCGCGTTTTCATTGCGGAAAACGCCCATAGATGCAGAAGCCCTACACTACACCTACAGGAAAAATGCTCTATTCCGCGTCATGGATTTTACCCGCTTTTGATTGCTTCTCTTAGGAGAGTAYTTCGGTGGAAGCATACCTTATGGCAAGCCATCGGTCATGAGGAAATTCAGGCGATACACTGGGAGAAGCGCCATGCGTTTCTCCCGCCCCAAAGCCGTCTCTGCCCGTACCGGGAAGGAGCTGGCTCCCTCAACAGCCAAACAGATGATGCTTCGTCAGCTCGTGTGCTCCGATGCTCCGGAGCAGGCGCTACGTTATCGCGGGTGCCGGATGATCGCGGGCGTGGATGAGGTTGGCCGGGGAGCGTTGTATGGCCCTGTAGTTGCCGCCGCCGTCATTCTGCCGGAAGCGTGTGCCGAGCTGGCCGAAGCCGGACTGAAAGACTCCAAGCAGATGGAGCGCGAAGACCGCGAGCGCCTGGATCTGCAGGTGCGCGCCATGGCTCTGGCCGTCTGTGTCGCTGAGGTCGATGCCGAGACCATCGACCGCATTAACATCTATCAGGCGTCGCGTCTGGCTATGTTGAACGCGGTTGCGGGACTCTCCCTGGAGCCGGATCATCTGCTGATCGACGCCATGCGCATTGACCATCCTTGTCCGCAGACAAAGCTGATCTACGGCGATTCGCTGTCGCTCTCGATTGCAGCGGCATCCGTGGTGGCAAAAGTTCACCGCGATGCTCTGATGCGCGCTGCTGATGAGACTCATCCGGGGTATGGACTGTCGTCCCACAAGGGATATGCGACCCCGGCTCACAGAAAAGCTTTGAAGGAACTGGGGCCAACACCGCTGCATCGGCGGAGTTTTGCGCCGGTGGCTGGGGTCGATCCGGATGCTGCGCTGGAAGCAGCGTTGGAGATGGATGATCTACCCTTTGACGAAGAGGTGCTCAGCGAGAGCGCCGCTGGAGAAAACGCAGCATGGGATTGAGGATGATGGTCGTCGTCGCACATCCGGACGACGAGTGCTTTGCCTTTGGAGGAGCGATTGCTCTGGCAACACGGCGTGGCGTCGAGGTGAGCTGTATCTGTCTGACCGATGGACAGGCAGCGAGCAACCGCGGAGCCTCCACCGACGGCAAGGATCTGGGCCGTATCCGCCGTGAAGAGTTCGCTGCAAGCTGCCAGGTGCTGGGCATCCAGCACTATGAGCTGCTGGACTACCACGATGCGCAACTGGTGCATGCCAATGTGCATGAAGCCGGCAAAAAGCTGGTGCAGCGGATGCGGACCTTCCGTCCTCATGTGGTTGTGACCTTCGGCCTGGATGGCGGGTTAAACGTCCATCCCGATCACACCATGGTCTCCGCCATCACATCGGCAGCCTATCACTGGGCTGGACGCGCCAAGCGGTATCCGGAGCTCGGGCTGGAGCTGCATCTGCCGCAGCGGCTATATCACATCACCACCAACTTCACGCTCGAGGAGCGAGAGCCATTGATGCCGGCGCCGTGGACCTGTGTGCTGGATACGGCGGAGGTACTGCCGGTGCGCATTCAGGCCTTCGAGAAACACGCCTCGCAGTTACCGGTGCTGGAGAGCGTACGGCCGTACCTGGATAAGTTCGGACAGCAGGAGTTCTACACGCTGATCTCCGCCGCCACGCCGCAGCCCGCTGCGATGACGCACGATATGTTCGACGGCATCCGGGAGTAAGGAGCTCAGGCTTCCAGATCGAACTCGATCGGCTCGATGAGGGGCATGAGCCACTGGAGCAACGCCTGATGCGCGGGATGCGCCCAGTAGCCGGCGTAGATTTCTTTGTTTTCAAAGATCATGACGCCGGCGAAGGTGTAGTCGCCCTTGTTGACCGCGAGGTTCTCGCCGACGTGGACCTCCCGCAGGCCGGGAATTACGCCCTGGAAGGCAAGAATCTCGCGCTGGGCGCGCGCTATCTGTTCTTCGGTAACGCCTGGCTGCCAGCGGAAGAGAAATCCGTGAATAAACATGAAGCTCCTTCTGTTAGAGCATTTTCTCTGTTGCTGGGTAGCTCGGAAGGGGAGTGCAGCGGCGTTTTCATCGCGGAAAACGCCCATAGATACGGAATCCCTACACTACACCTGCAGGAAAAATGCTCTAGGGCTTCAGCATATCGGAGCCCCGTATCTGCAGTGCGAAAAGAAGATTGCGCTCCGGGCCGGGTTCGCCCATAATCGGCTCGAACGGAGCCGACAGATGCGCCGCGTTTTTCTTCTTCTGGCAATCGGAGTTTCTCTGCCTGCGCAACAGGCGCCACAGGTCCAATCGCTACAGACACAGCCGCCTCCTTCCGGAAGCGTTACAGGGCACATCTTCTGCGCAGACACTCATGCTCCGGCAAGATTCGCACGGGTGAGCCTGGTTCGTCTGCGTGACACCGAAAATTTGGAGCGCCAGATCGGCGTGATGTTTTCGTCCTTTGGAGGGCCGGCCACAACCGATATGGAGGGTGCGTTCGCCATTCCCCATGTCGCACCTGGGACATATGCGCTGCAGGTCGATCTGGCGGGATATCTCGATCCCACATCGGTGGTTGACATGCAGGATTGGATGAAACCTGATCCGCAAGTACAGGCAAACCTTCGGTCTGCTTTACCGACCGTCACCATCAGAGGTGCTGAAACCGCGAGCCTGGATGCCAGTCTGGAACGTGGCGCAACGCTTTCCGGCAAGGTCCTTTTTGATGACGGTTCTGTAGCATCCGGTATCGCAATGCAGCTCATGGACGCGCCTGCAGTGGTGGGACCAGGGGGAAGCACCGCGCGGCATCGTGCCGGGCTCCATCGTTCTTATTTCACGGATGATCAAGGGAATTTTCGAATCTCAAGCATTCCTCCGGGAGACTACGTTGCGGCGGCTGCTATTCAGATCCAGCGAATGGTGCCCTTATCCACGGGGCGCAGTGCGTTTCAAAATGTTGGAAGCAGTCAGACAATCTATGCGCCAGGCTCCTTTCGCAAAAAGAACGCCAACATCATTAAGGTCTCAGGAACAGACGAGAAAAGCGGGATCACAATTACCATTCCGACGCGAGGCATGCACTTCGTCGCGGGAACTGTCATACAGCAGGAAAATGGAATGCCAGTGACCGGAGGTAACGTCCAGATGGTGGACGAGGACGACCCGACGTTTATGCTCAATGGCCAGATCGCACCGGACGGTAGTTTCCGGATCGATTTTGTAACACCCGGTCAGTACACCTTGCGAGTAATGAACGCCTTCGAAAGGCCGCAGGCGGATAGTACTGGTCCTCACCGCATCAGCCACCACTACGGAACGACCCAGGCATCGGTGATTGTCGCATCGGGAGATGCCACGGGAATCACCCTGCAGGTACCCGCCCTTGAGGATCCGACAAAGCCGCCGCCGATCATAGCTCCAGTGCGCTCTGCCGCCAACCCAAAGTGAGTTCCAGAGCGTTTTCTCTGTTACTGGGTATTCCGGAAGGGCGTACAGCGGCGTTTTCATTGCGGAAACGCCCATAGGTGCGGAATACCTACATTGCGCTTACAGGGAAAATGCTCCGTCGTCTAATGGATGAATCCTTGAGATGGGAGTCGATAAATGCATCGAGGGGTCTCTTTTCTTTTTCTGACGACAGTTCTCTCGTTGCATGCGCAATCACCGAGTCCACCATCCGTGGCACGGGAGAGCGCGGCTCTTCCTGCAGGCCACGTAACTGGGCATGTCTTCTGTGCGGACACCCATGCGCCCGCGCGACAAGCGCGGATCAGTCTGGTGCCTCTCCCGGAGGAGAACACCAAGCCTGCGGATCTTCTTCGCCGTGGACGCGGACGTGGAGAAGGGTTCAGCGATCTCAATGGCGCCTTCATCATCGACCATGTCCCACCTGGCACGTACGCCGTGCAAGTGGATCTGACGGGATACCTCGATCCCATGTCAGGTGTCGACCTCTCCGATTGGGAGAGTCTTGAGCCGGATGTACAGCGGCATCTTCGCTCAACAGGTGTAACGATTCGCGGAGGGGAAGCGGCAGCTCTGGATGTCGAGCTGATGCGCGGTGCAGCGATCAGCGGCCAGATTCTCTACGATGATGGAGCGCCCGCGGCAGATGTCAGGGTGCAGGCTGTCTCATCGCCAACCTCGGCCAATCGCCCACGGGTAGGAGAGAGTAGCTTGCCCGCGGTAGCCACCGATGACCAGGGAAAGTTTCGCATCGCCGGCGTTCCTCCCGGCGAATATCGCGTGATTGCCGGCATGGTGCAGGCGAATGTCTTCGCGAGGGACACGGCACAAGCGGTCAGCCTCTATCTGAATACGCAGCAGCTCTATGCGCCCGGAACCTTCCACAAGAAGGAAGCATCGACATTCAAGATCGTCGGAAGTGAGGAGATGGGGGGCGTGGCCATCACCATTCCTACTCGCGGCTTGCATCTGGTCCGAGGCAGCGTTGTGCGGCAGGCAGACGGCATACCAGTGGTGCACGGTGCTGTGCAATTGACGGATGCCAGTGACCGCTCATTTTCCCGGAACGCGGACATCACTCCCGATGGCAGCTTCGTGATCGCCTTCGTGCCTTCGGGAACCTACAGATTGCGTG
>NZ_JBFRCY010000228.1:0-6027 GCF_052113305.1 Terriglobus sp. YAF25 | reverse complement strand
ACAATACGCAGGACCCGACGCAGGGTCGCCTACTGCAGTACACCTATGTTCCGGGAGACGTAGGCGCACCATCGTTCCCGAACGTCTCAACGACACCGAATCCTGCCGCGAAGATCAGCTACACGCTAATGCGCCCTGGGATTCAGAACGCCTATGCCCAGCAGATGAGCCTGGGCCTGGAGCAGCAACTGGCTCGCGCAACGACTCTGGGACTTAGTTATCAACACACACGCGGCCTGCACCTGCTTTCGTCCGTCAATCGTAATATCAATCTCGACGGCACGCGGCCAGATAACTCGCGCGGCAACGTTCGCTACTACGATTCGTTGTTCGATTCGTATTACGACGGCTTCGCGGTCTCGCTGGTGCAGCGGCCGGTTTCATGGGGTTCAGCGCGGGTCTCGTATACCTGGTCGAAAGCCATCAACAATATCAGCGAGTTCTTCTTCTCCTCGCCGATCAATAACTTCGATCTCAATGTCGATCGAGGCCGTTCCGATGACGATCAGCGTCACCGCCTGGTCTTTGACTTCAGTGTTCACTCGCCAACCTCACACACGAGTACAGTGATGGGACATCTCACACACGGGTGGCAGTTCGGCGGAGTGCTGCAGTACTACTCACGGCTGCCGTTCAATATCGTGACCGGCGGACAGACGAAGCAGCAGACGACGCAGCGTCCCTGCACCGGTGGCTATTCATTGTCGGCGACAAATCCCTGCACGGAGGGTCTTGCCGGGGCGGTGATTGGCCGGAACACCGGCGTCGGGTTTGACTTCTTCGGAATGAATGCACGGCTAAACCGGACGATTGCTCTAACGGATCGAGTCCATCTGGAAGGGATCGCGGAGGCCTTCAACCTGCTGAACCACCGTAACGACATGCTGCCCAACGGAACCTGGGGAACGGGAGCCTATCCCACAACTTCCAGCTCAACCTTTGGTGCAGCCAACGGCGTAGGAGATCCGCGCAGCATCCAGCTCGCGGCCCGAATTAGTTTCTAACATCCTCATCAAACCTTGTCGGCCCTGTTATGCTCACTCTCGAAACCCGTGAGCCGAGCAACGCAGGGCCGAATTCTTCTTCTCGTCATCGTGCCACTCCTTGTGGGCACCGCTGTTGTCTGGCTTGTCCGTGGACGTCCGGGCATCCGGCTGACGCAGGTGCAGCGCATCTTTCCGGCGGATGGTCGTGAGCATCGCCTTGCGCACCTTGTTCGAAAAGGAACTGCCGAACTCCAGATCAGCAGCCTGCCCAATGTTGTTGCCACGCGAGTGCTGGAGGACGGTTCCGTCCTGGTGCAATCGCCGGTTCTGCCCGGCCATAGGTGGCTGCAGGTCACCTACGGTCCCAGGCTCCTGAGCATCCCGCTGGACTTCACGTCGGACGCAACCGACCTCTTCGGCGATGGCACGCCTGAGTATCTCCGCCTGCACAGCTCTGCCGACCGCGCCGCCTTCCGGCGCTGGTTCTCGTCTCTCGCCGATCTGGCGGCGGCGACCCCGCCGCAGAAGCTTCCGGCTGAGATCAACGACTGCGCCGCTCTGTTGCGCTGGTGCTACCGGGGAGCCCTACACGCCCACAACGAGGCCTGGCAGGAAACGCTGCCGATCGAGTTCGCCTTACCTTCCAGCTCTGTCAGCCAGTACGTCTATCCACTTACGCCTCTGGGAGCGAATCTCTTCCGTGTGCGCGATGGGAAGTATTCCCCGGTCGACCTGACCAACGACAGCTTCGCCCAGTTTGCCGACGCAAAGACGCTATGGCAGCGCAATACGTTCTTCGTCTCCCGTGATCTTCGCRCCGCCCGCGAGGGAGACCTGCTCTTTTTCCGGCAACTGGAACAGAACTCTCCTTACCATTCGATGATCGTGACCGGCAGCAAGCGAGACTGGGTAGTATATCACACTGGCCCCATCGGCTCAGGGCCAGGGGAGATCCGTCGTGTCGCACTGGAAGATCTTCTGGAACATCCCGATCCCCGTTGGAGACCGGTTTCACACAATACCAACTTCCTCGGCGTGTATCGTTGGTCTATCCTCCGAGAGGACCCTCAATGAGACCGCGTGGCCTCGCTCTCTTCGCTCTCCTCGCCGCCCTCGTCCTCACCTCAAACCCATCCGCACGCGCGCAAAGTTTCAACCTGAGCACAAGCAAGACCTTCGCTCCGGGTGACAAGCCGACGATCCATCTCTATACCCACGATGTGGACTCGCTGGAGTTCCGCATCTATCGCGTCGATGATCCGGTCAAGTTTGTCGAGAACCTGAAGGAGCTGCACTCCTTCGGCTCTGATTACTCGTATGGCTCCGAACACATCGATGAGCGGACCTGGCTGGAAAAGTTCCATGACTGGAAGGCCCAGCTCTGGCAGCGCATCCGTGACTTCTTCCGGTACCAGTTTTCGCGCGAAGCCCGCCACTCTATGCGCGCCAAACAGACATCGCTCTCCCGCCGCAGCCGCATCATCAACGAGGCCGAGTTTGCGCAGATCCCCATCCTCAATCAGCGCCAGCTTGTTGCCCGGTGGCGACAGGTTGTGCCCGCAACCTACGTCTCCGATAACAACGATCTCCCCATCCAGCAGAAGCTGGACGCGGGCCTTTACCTGTTGGAGGCGACGGACGGCCATCTAAAGGCCTACACACTGGTGATGGTCACTCCCATGGCGCTGGTCACGCGCACCAGCAACGGGGCCGTGCTTGCCTATGCCACAGACCGCATCAGCGGGAAGCCGCTCGAAGGCGTGAAGATCGATGCCGGCTTTGGACAGAGGGCGGTTGCTTCCGCCAGTACTGACGCGAACGGCGTCGCGCGGTTGCCGATGCCCGTCGACCATGCCCGTGAAGATGCCCTCTGGGTGGTCGCATCCAAAGAAAAGGACATTGCCGTCTCCACGCCGAGCACATGGGCCCTGACCTACAACTCTGAGAAAAAGTACGTGGGCTATGTCTACACCGAGCGGCCGGTCTACCGGCCGACACATACGGTGCACTGGAAGGCGATTGTCCGTGAGCACGCGAATAACCTGCTTACGGCGCCGAAACAGGGCAATATCCATGTCACTATCTCCGATGCGACTGATAAGGCCATCTTCGATCGCCAGATGACGTTGTCGCCCACCGGCACACTCTCAGGCGAGATCGACCTTCCGCGCGATGCCGCGCTCGGTTACTACACCGTCCGTGTCGGTGACCCACCAGGCGGGCTCTTCGCCAGCTTCCACGTCGAGGAGTACCGCAAGCCAGAGTATCGCGTGACTGTCACCTCAGCTCAGCGCCGCGTGCTTGAAGGTGCAACGATGCCGGTAACCATCGATTCGCGCTACTTCTTCGGCGAGCCCGTTGCCAATGCCAAAGTAAAGTACCGCATCTATCACGAGCGGCATTACTGGTGGGGCGGGGAAGAGGAGAGCGACGAATCTCCCAGCGAGTACAGCGGCGAAGATTCCAGCGGCTATGCCGGCGATGAAGAGAGTGAAAAGACCGGCAAACTCGATGCTAATGGTCTGCTGACCATCCAGGTCCCTACCATCGTCGATGAAAAGAACTTCGGCGACTACGACTACACGGTCGAGGCCGGCGTCACCGACGCAGCCAATCGCGAGATCACCGGGCGCGGCCGTTTCCTGGCGACCTATGGCACCTTCCGCATCAATATCGAGCCCATCAGTTATGCCGTCCACAACGGCGAAGCCGCCCGCTTCCGCGTAACCGCCGTGGACTACGACAATCACCCGGTTGCAGCGAAGGTGCACGTTCAGCTCAGGTACCGAAAGTATGGCCGCGACCCGCAGGTCATCGATGGCCCGGCAGTCGACATCACGACCGATGCCGGTGGTCAGGGTACCGGCCAGGTGACGGTGAATGAACCGAACTTCACGTCGACCCAACTGGTTGCGACCGCAACTCCGGTACAGCCAGGCACTCGCGGGCCGGTGGATACCACTTCGATCTGGGTGCTCGGCGCAGGACAGGCAGGATGGGGTGAGAGCTCCTCGACGACGCAGCTCATCGCCGATAAGAAGAGCTATGCTCCCGCCGATACGGCTCATCTCAGCCTGGTCTCTGACCAGCCCGGCTTCTACGCCCTGGTACTCGTCGAAGGCGATACGCTGCTTCGCCGCCAGTTGCTGCATGCTGACGGAACAACGCTCTCCTTCGATCTGCCGATCACCGCGGAGTCACAGCCGAATGTGAACGTCAGCGCTCTGTTTATCAAGAACAGCACGCTCTACCAGGCCAGCAAGATGCTGAAGGTGCCTCCTGCCCAGCAGCAGTTGCAGGTGGAGGTGACGCCGTCAAAAGACGTCTTCCAGCCGCAACAGCAAGCTAGCTACCAGATCACCACGCGTGACTTCGCCGGTAAGCCCGTCAGCGCCGACGTTAGCGTTGGTGTCGTTGACGAGGCAATCTATTCGCTCTATCCCGATAGCAGCGGCGATATGGTGAGGGCTCTCTATCCGCAGCGGTATGCGGAGGCGCAGACCGACTCCTCGTTGGACTTCTACTTCAGCGGCTCCGCCGGCAGCAAGTCACCCATGCTGGCCATGCGGTCGAACCGGTATCGTCCGCAACTGGCGCAGGTCAAACCCGGCAATGAGCAGAAACCCCGCGTCCGCAAGGCATTTCCGGATACCGCCTTCTGGCAGCCCAGTATCCATACCGACGCCGGCGGCCACGCAACGTTGAATCTCACCTTCCCAGACTCGCTGACGACGTGGCGTGCGACCGCGCGAGCCATTACCACGGACTCGAAGGCAGGCTCCACCATCAGCCGCGTCCTGGTGCGCAAGAATGTCCTGGTGCGGATGGGCAATCCGCGCTTCCTGCTCAAAGGGGATGAGCTCACCCTGCCGGTCATCGTTCACAACTATCTCGACACAGCAAAGGAAGCGACCATCTCCCTCGCCGTGGATGGCGTCGATACCGTGATCGGCAACCAGCAGAAGATCATCATCCCCAGTAAGGGTGAGGCAACGGCGCTATGGCGTCTGCGTGCCTCGCATGTGGGAACGGCGAAGCTTACCGCAACGGCCATCACCGATGCTGAGTCGGACGCTCTGGAGATCACCTTCCCGGTCGAACCGGCAGGTGTTGCTCGCAGCATCGCGCCGAGCGGCGTTCTGACGGGAGGCATAGCAAATGTGCCCATCAACTTCCCGGCTAATACCGATGCAGCCGCACACTCCATCCGCATTGACGTCAGCCCAACGATCGCCGGCTCGCTCTTCTCGGCGCTCGATTACCTGACCAGTTATCCCTACGGCTGCACCGAACAGACGATGTCCAGTTATCTGCCCAACGTCATCGTGGCCGAGACGCTGGCCAGGCTGAAGGTGCCTTCCGTAATCGATCCTGCCGATCTGCGGGCCAAGATGAACGCCGGTCTGGAACGCCTGCAGGACTATCAGCACGACGATGGCGGTTGGGGCTGGTGGAAGGAAGATGAGAGCCGCGTCCATATGACCTCGTATGTGGTCGCCGGTCTGGGTGCGGGAGCGGAATTTACGCCGCTGACGCCGGAGCAGCACTCGATGATGGGGCGCGGACGGCAGTATCYGAAGCAGCAGCTTCAGCAGCATCCGCGAATGCGTCCGGAGCTTCGCGCTGCCGTTGTCTATGCGCTGGCCATGGCCGGCGACAAACAGCTCGGCGAGGCGTTCGACACGCAGTACAGCCGCCGCAAGGACCTGGATGCTGAGCCCTTGGCAATGACGGGCCTGGCGATGTTGCAGGCCGGCGATAAGCGTGCAGGCGAGATCGCGGCGCTGCTGAAGTCCAAGGCCCAGCATCAGGGCGAGCTGGTCTTCTGGAAGAGCAGCTACGTCCCCACGCTCGATACCGAATATCCGAATGACACGGAAGCAACGGCCTATGTCCTGCGGTTGCTTGCCAAGGTCGACGCAAACGATGCCATGCTGCCGAATGCGGCACAGTGGCTGATGCTGGCGCGGAACAGCGGCGGATGGTGGGATTCCACCGAGCAGACCGCTACTGCTCTCTTCGGCCTGGTGGATTACCTCGC
>NZ_JBFRCY010000227.1:0-8183 GCF_052113305.1 Terriglobus sp. YAF25 | reverse complement strand
GTGTAGCCCTCGTAGGAAGAGCCGAGCATACCGACACGGCCGTTGGACTCGGGCACGTGTTTCACCAGCCAGTCGATGGTGTCATACGCATCCATGGTGTCGTCGGCGCCGGTGGCGTTGTAGGGACCGACCTGCGGAGGCGTCATCAGGTAGGGACCCTCAGAGCCGTACTTACCGCGAACGTCCTGATAAACACGGATCCAGCCGGCGTTGACGAAGACCTCGTCGGCGAGGCCAAGCTCGTCGATCATATGGGCTGAGTCCTGCTTCCCTGCACCACGCTCGGGCGAGGCGGCATTGCCGGTCGCGATAGGGGTGCGGGCTGCCGCGGCGCGGGAGGCGGCGTTGTAGGGCGTGCGGGTCAGGATTAAGGGCACGTTCTTCGCGCCTTTGGGGATCACGATGACGGTGTAGAGCTTGGTGCCGTCGCGCATGGGCACCATCTCGACGCGCTTGGTGTAGTCCCACTCGGGCTTGGTCACGGTCTCGGCCTGCTGTTTGGGCGGCGTGAACGAGGCGGGAATATCGTTGTGGATCTCAGTCGTCTGCGCAAAGGCGCAGCCTGCGGCAAAGATGGCGGCTGCGGCAAGGCCGTGAAGCTTCATCGTGCGGGTTCTCCTGTGTGAAATATCAGAATATGTCAGAGGAAGAGCCGGATGCCCGCAATTCCTGCGGCTCCGGCCTCGAGGCAAGCTTTGGTGTTTGCGGCGGTGATACCGCCAAGGGCGAGGACGGGAATCTGGCCGGCGGCAAGGCACGCCTGGCGGAGCAGCTCAATACCTGAACCTTCGGCGACCCGTTCGCCGAGGACGGACTTTTCAAAGACCGGCCCGAAGAGCAGGAAGTCTGCGTCAAGGGAGCGGCAGACGTCGTCGGGGGTGTGGCAGGAGACGCTGATGATGGCCTCGGGAAAGATTGAGCGGACCTGTGCCGGGGTCAGTTCTCCCTCCCGGGAGGTCAGGTGAACTCCATGCGCTCCGGCGGCCAGGGCGACGTCCAGGCGGCCGTTGATCAGCAGTCTGGTCCGGCTGCCGGAGAGTTCGGCGAGCATCTGGCGGGCCAGCGAAACCATCTCCGCAGCCTCTAAGTCCTTTTCTCTCAACTGCAAATAGTCGATGCCGGAGTTCGCCCAACGGCATGCCAGGTCGAGGAGGGCAAGCCGGGCGGCTTGTTCCTCTGATGAAACTATCTTTCGATTGGTGATCGCACACCGAGTCATCAAGGTGACAGTCTAACCCCTGTGTTAGCTTAGGGTTTGACAACGTAGAGAAGCGACCCGTCAACGTATAACCAAACGAGCAAACCGGGGATCATCCTTAAGAGCGCATGAGCAGTGTTTACGATCTGATCGTTATCGGTTCCGGCCCGGCCGGTCAGCGTGCCGCCATCCATGGCGCGAAACTTGGCAAAAGGGTCGCACTGGTGGAGAACCGCGAGGTCGTTGGCGGCGCCTGTATCAATACAGGCACCATTCCGTCGAAGACCATGCGCGAGGCCGTGCTGCATCTCTCCGGCTACAACTACCGCTCCATCTACGGCATGAACTACCGGGTGAAAGAGCGCATCACGATGGCCGACCTGGCCTTCCGTGTGCAGCACGTTATCAAGACCGAGATTGACGTGACCCAGGCGCAGCTCTCACGCAATAACATCGAAGTTCTGACCGGTTCAGCTGGCTTTGAAGATCCCACGCATGTCCGTGTGACCAACTCCCGTGGATCGACGGTGTATGAGGCGGCGGCGACGCTGATTGCGACGGGGACCAAGCCGGCGACCTCGCCGAAGGTGCCGATTAATGGCACGACCGTCATCAACTCCGACCTGGTGCTCGATCTGAAGACTCTGCCCAAGACGATGATCATCGTCGGCGGCGGTGTGATCGGTGTGGAGTACACCTGCATGTTCGCCGCTCTCGGCGTGCGCTGCACGCTGATTGAGCGCCGTCCACGGCTGCTGGAGTTTGCCGATCAGGAGATCGTCGAATCGCTCAGCTATCACCTCCGCGACTCGCGCGTGACCATGCGCCTGAACGAAGAGGTGGAGTCAGTGGAATCGATGGAGGACGGCACGGTGGTCGCCAACCTCGAGTCGAAGAAGAAGGTAACGGGCGATACGTTGCTGTATGCGGTCGGACGTCAGGGCAATGTCGATGAGCTGAATCTTGCGGCGATCGGTGTTGAGGCGGATAACCGCGGCCGTATTCCGGTCGATAAGGACTTCCGCACCAAGTGCCCGAATATCTTTGCCGCCGGAGACGTCATCGGTTTTCCCTCGCTGGCTTCGGTCAGCATGGAGCAGGGCCGTGTGGCTGCGGCGCGTGCGTTTGGCGACGAGACGATTCTGTCGAACCCGAGCTACTACCCGTACGGCATCTACASCATYCCCGAGATCAGCTTCATCGGGAAGACCGAGGAGCAGCTTACGGAAGAGGATGTGCCGTATGAAGTCGGTGTGGCCTACTACCGCGAGATTGCGCGCGGACAGATTCGCGGAGATACGACGGGACGTCTGAAGCTGATCTTCCATCGCGAGAACCACTCACTGCTGGGTGTACACATCATCGGTGAGGGCGCGTCGGAGCTGCTGCACATTGGCCAGGCGGTGATGGCGCTGGGTGGAACGATTGAGTACTTTGTGGACACGGTGTTCAACTACCCCACGCTGGCGGAGTGCTACAAGGTCGCGGCGTTCAATGGATTGAATCGTGTGAGCAAGTTGGATTAGGTTTGTGGGAGTTGAGAAAAAGCCTGCCTCATAGAGGCAGGCTTTTCCGTTTTAAGGACACTTAGCGCGAGTTTTCCCCGTGTCGCCGGAGAGGACATAGGTGTGGCACTAGGCCGCGAAGAACCCATGTTTGTTGCCGCGCGGTGCGCCACAAGTCCCGCCGAAATACGGAACCTACATCTTAGCCGGGGCCGCGGCGGTTACCTTGTGACCTGTCGCTTCTTCAACGACCGCAAACTCTCCACCGTTCTGTGACATCTCGAGCTTGAACGTGTACTCGGTATTGGATACTTCCTTGATGGTGACGCGCACACTCATCTTGGCGTCGCCCATCCTGGATTCGGCGGTCCAGTTCCAGGTGTCGCCGTTCACCGTGCCTTTCGCATCGATAACTTCGCCGGCGCTGGTGAACGCATGGTAGGTATAAACCTTCTCATTCGGGTCATATCCCATGAAGGAGGCGCTCTTCTCCGGCCCCATCGGCCCGGTGCCTTCCGCGTGGCACATGACGAAGAAGCCGCCCGAGTACCATTCGCACGTTTCCGTGGAGGTGAACTTACCTCCGGGCATTGACCCGAATGGTTTGGCCTCGCCCTCCACTTTCCAGGTGCCGACGTTATAGTCGAGCTTCTTCAGCTCAGGTCCTGGCTTCGGTGGGCCCTGGGGCGCCTGTGCCCGGAGTGATGTCGCAAGAAGCATCGTGCAAACCGCGACCAGTACTGTCATTTTCTTCATAATCGCCTCCTGAATCGGCCCCGCCGTGGGTGTCGGCGGATAGAACTCATGTTCACGGCGCGGTGGGGCGTGCGAGGAATGATACATCCGGTCTCTAAATTTTCAACAGAACAATCGCTGTCTTGTCGTAGGCCATCGCGTCGTTGAGAAAAAGCCTGCCTCGTAGAGGCAGGCTTTTTGTTTTGGAGCCGATTCTTGTACTACCCGGGTGCCCCACCCTCACAACGTTAGGGTGGGAAAGGAAGCCACATTGGTTGAACAAAAGACAGATTGTTGCCTCCACGCCCACCCTAGCGTTGCGAGGGCGGGGGCACCCGGGTTGGGTAAAGAAAGCAGGTCCTCCGCTCAGGGATGACAAACAGAGAGCGTATGTGCGGGGCTATTCCTTGATCACCTTCACGAAGGCGCCTTCGGGCAGAGTTGCGCCGCCGAGAAGGTGTACTACGCCATCGCGGACGAAGCCGCGGAGCATAGGGTTGCCGTTGGGATTCGGCGGGGCTGTGGACTTGGTCGGGTAGGGCGTRGCCTTCAGCGGAGCTGGCGGTGGGCCGTCGGGCTTGTTCTCGCGTTTCATGCCGCGGTCCATGGCCTCGTTGGCCAGGCGGTCAGCGACCTTGTTCTTGTTGCGCAGGGCGTGGCCGATCTCGAAGCGATCGAGCTGGCGGATGCGGCGCTTGGCTTCTTCCCACATGGGCTTCAGGTCAGGCGAGCTGACCTTGTACTTGCCCTGGATCTGTTTGACCATCAGCTCGGAGTCCGAAGTAACTTTGAGCCGCGGGATCTTGTGTTCGATGGCGTAGGCAAGCACGGCCAGAAGGCCGGAGTACTCGGCGTAGTTGTTGGTGCGGAAGCCGAGGAACTCGCTCAGCTCCGCGAGGACGGTGCCGTCGGGAGCGTAGAGCACTGCCCCGAAGCCGGCGGGGCCGGGGTTACCGCGTGCTCCGCCGTCGCAGAAGGCTGAGACCCAGCCTGCTTCTTTCGTGGCTTCTTCTGTAAATAAACCCTGTGTCTCGCGCATCTATTTCGCCAGTTCCGCCTTCAGCATCTCGGAGACACGCTTGTTGTCCGCATGCAGACCGCTGGCAGCGATGCGCTGCTGTACAACTTTCATGGCTGCGCCCATGTCCTTCGGCCCGGGTTTGTTGCCGGTCTCGGCAAGGGTGGCGATGGCGCCCTGCACCACGGCGAGAACCTCTTCGTCGCTCGACTGCTTGGGCAGGTAGGCCTCGATGATGACGATCTCGGCCTGTTCCTTCTCGGCGAGCTCCGGACGGCCGCCCTTGGCGAACTGCTCGGCGGYGTCTTTGCGCTGCTTGATCAGTGTCGTCAGAATCTGCTGCTCTTCGGCGTCGGTAAGCGCTTCGCGCTTGTCGATCTCCTTATTTTTGAGCGCGGCCTTTGCCATGCGCAACGTGGTGAGCCGCAGCTCCTCTTTGGCCTTCATCGCGGTGATGATGTCTTTGCCGATCTGTTCTGTGATGGCCATATGCCTATCCTTCCGGTTCTAGAGCATTTCCCTGTTACTGGGTACCCGACGCAGCGTGCAGTGGCGTTTTCATTGCGGAAAACGCCCATAAGATTGTGAAAGCTCTGCGTTACACCAACAGGGAAGATGCTTCCACCGTTACTGATTGTAAGACGCGGTCTGCCTGTTCGCTAATCGACACGGAGACTACAATCAAGGCATCATGATCCGTAAAACACGCCTTTTTACGCCCGGTCCGACACCCCTGCTCCCGGCAGCACAGTTCGCCATGGCAGCGGCGGACATTCACCATCGCACCCCCGAGTTCCGCGCTCTGTTCACCAAGGTGCTCTCACAGTTGAAGGATTTCGTTGGTACCTCCAACGACGTGATTCTGCTCTCTTCGTCCGGTTCGGGCGCCATGGAGGCTGCGGTCTCCAATCTGACTTCGCCCGGCGACCGCGTGCTGGTGGTGACCGCCGGTAAGTTCGGCGAGCGCTGGGTAGGCCTGGCCAAGGCCTTTGGATGTCATGCGGATGTTGTCAGCGCCCCCTACGGCCAGACCGTCTCGCTGGATGCGGTGAAGGCTGCGCTGAAGCCGGATACCACCGCAGTATTTGTGCAGGCGACCGAGAGCTCCACGGGCGTGCGCCACGACGTGAAGGGAATTGCCGAGCTGCTGAAGGCGGAGAAGTCTGAGGCTGTGCTGATCGTCGATGCGATCACCGGTCTTGGCACCACGCATCTCGATATGGATGCATGGGGTGTGGATGTTCTGATCGGAGGCTCGCAGAAGGCTGTGATGATGCCTCCAGGCCTGAGCTACCTGGCGGTGAGCCAGCGTGCGTGGGATCGGATGGAGACCTCCAAGAATCCGGGTGTGATCGTGAAGGGGCTGAAGTCGAAGTTCGCGGCTATTGTCACCGACGGTCAGGGCGAGATGAAGGGTTCGCTCTTCCGCATCGCGCACATCGGCTTCTTCGACTACCTGGACACCATCGCCATCATCGGCGCTCTGGAGCAGGTTGCCGTTGCCGCCAAGCTGCCGGTGCCTGGCCTTGAGTTCGGTAAGGGACTCATTGCCGCGCAGAAGGTCTTTGCCGAGCGTGTGAAGTAACTCTCTGTCAGAAGCTTCCGCCGTGGGTATGTCTCACGGCGGAAGCTGTACTCTTCCATAAGCCACTGAAACACTTCGGCTCAAACCCATGAAACGCTCCGCGCACGTTACTGCACCACTTCTCGCTGCTACCGCGCTTGCTCTGCTCACTGCCTGCAAACAGAAAGAGATGCAGCGGTGCGTCGATGAAAGCGGCGTGGTTGTGGACAACAGCCTCTGCGGTTTGCCGCAGCAGCCGGTCTCTAATCAGCCCGGATATATCCCTCACATCTATCGCTATTACTACGGCGGTTGGGGTAACTACGCCCTCGGCACGCGTGTCGGCGGCGGCAGCTATGTTCCGCTTGCGGGGCACAGTTATGGCACCGTCAGCCGTGGTGGTTTCGGCAGCTCCTTTGGCCACGGAGGTGGCGAATGAAGCGTTCCAGCGTCTCTCCTCGCAGTGACTGGCAGCGGATCGTCGAAGAGCAGGGCCTCACCTTTCACACGCTGGAGGATGGCTCGCCGTACTGGGATGAGTCGGCCTGCTATGAGTTTTCGTCCGCCGAGGTCGACATGCTGGAGGCTGCGGCCAATGAGATGCAGCAGATGTGTCTCGCCGCCGCCCAGCATGTCATCGACAACCAGCGCTACGACGAGCTGGAGATCGCGGGCGAGGCTGTGCCAATGATTGAGTGGGCGTGGGAGCAGGAACCACCCGCGATCTATGGCCGTTTCGATTTCAGCTATGACGGTGTGACACCGCCAAAGCTATTGGAGTACAACGCAGACACGCCCACGGCATTGCTGGAGGCCGCAGTCATCCAGTGGACATGGATGGAGCAGGTGCGTCCGGGAACAGACCAGTTCAACTCGATCCATGACCGTCTGATTGCCAAGTGGAAGGACGTTGCTCCGTATCTTTCGAAGCCGGTGTATTTCGCAAGTGTCAACGCTCCGGAGGATCTGCTGACGGCGACGTATCTGCGGGATACGGCGGAGCAGGCGGGCATTCCCACCGGACAGTTGCTGATGGAAGAGATCGGATGGGACAGCGGCCGGCGCATTTTTGTCGATCTGGAAAACCGTCGCATCGACTCCATCTTCAAGCTCTATCCATGGGAGACGATGGTGGAGGAGGAGTTCGGCGCTTCGGCGCTGGAGATCTACCAGGAAGTGAAGTGGATGGAGCCCATCTGGAAGATGCTGCTCTCGAACAAAGGCATCCTGGCGATCTTGTGGGAGCTGTATCCGGATCATCCCAATCTATTGCCGGCATACTTCGCGGATCTGAGCGTGCCGCCTGCACCGGGAACGGTGCGTAAACCGATGCATTCGCGTGAGGGCGCAAATATCACGCTGGTGCGTGCGGACGGAACGGTCTACGCCACCGAGGGCGACTATACGGAGCGGTTGTGCGTGGATCAGGCGCTGGCGCCGCCGGCGGTCTTCGATGGACAGTATCCGGTGCTGGGGCTGTGGATGATCGATCAGGAGTGCGGCGGTATGGGGATTCGCGAGTCTTCTGAGCCGGTTACGGGGAATTTCAGCCGCTTCGTTCCACATTTTTTCCGCTAAGCATTTCCGTGCGGGCGTAGCGTAGGGCTTCCACATCTATGGGCGTTTTCCTCAATGAAAACGCCGCTGTACGCTCCTTTCGGGATACCCCGTAACAGGGAAATGCTTTAAATCCACAGATGTTATCCACCGGAGCATCAGCAGGGTTAATACAACCTTTGCTTGCAGCGGGCGTAGGCTAGGCGCATGATCCGTCGCCTCGCCCTTTTTGGCGCCCTGTTTGTGTGCTCGTTGTGCGCGCATGCCGCTGTGTATCCGAACTTTCCTCCGCACAAGATTGCGGGGAATCTCTATTACGTTGGCGACAGTTTTGAGGCGGCGTTTCTTATCGTGACGCCGCAAGGCAACATTCTGTTGAATGTCGGCGATCAGGACGAGATCAAGCTCGTGAAAGAGAACGTCGCTGCACTGGGCTTCAAGTGGACAGACACCAAGCTGTTGCTCTCAAGCCAGGCGCACTTCGACCATGTGGGAGCTGCGGCGCAGGTGGTGAAGGAGACAGGAGCGAAGTTCCTGGTGATGGATGGCGATGTGGATCTGGCTGAGTCGGGCGGTAAGAAGGACTTTGCTTACTCTGCTCCGAAG
>NZ_JBFRCY010000226.1:0-6081 GCF_052113305.1 Terriglobus sp. YAF25 | reverse complement strand
GTGCAGGGCGTTTGCATCTATGGGCGTTTTCCTCAATGAAAACGCCGCTGCACGGTCTTTCCGGGATACCTAGTAACAGGAGAAAGGCTCTAGGAGCATTTCTCCTCTAGGTGTAGTGCAGGGCGTTGCATCTATGGGCGTTTTCCTCAATGAAAACGCCGCTGCACGGTCTTTCCGGGATACCCTGCAACAGGAGAAATGCTTAGGAGAAGTCATGGCGCACGCGAAGCTGCTCATGCTGGTTGGCGACTACGTTGAGGACTACGAGGTCATGGTGCCGTTCCAGACCCTGCGGGTGCTGGGACACACTGTCGATGCCGTTTGCCCAAAGAAGAGTAAGGGCGAGTTTGTCCGCACGGCGATTCACGACTTCGAAGGTGACCAGACCTACAGCGAGAAGCGCGGCCACAACTTCATGTTGAACGCTACCTTCGCCGAGGTGGACGCTGCGCTGTATGACGGCCTGGTGATCCCAGGTGGCCGGTCGCCTGAGTATCTACGGACGGATGAAGACGTACTGAAAGCCGTGCGCCACTTCTTCGAGGTGGGCAAACCGGTGGCGGCTGTCTGTCATGGTCCGCAGATTCTTGCCGCTGCGGGCGTGCTGCAGGGGAAAAAGATCAGTGCGTATCCGGCATGCGCTCCAGAGGTAAAGCTGGCCGGCGGATCGTATCAGCCGATTGGGATGACCGAGGCAGTTGTGGATGGAAGGCTGGTGACAGCTCCCGCATGGCCGGCGCATCCGGCGTGGCTCTCAAGCTTCGAAAGCGTACTGCAGGAGTATCTCGTCTCCCGCCTCGCGGTCGATCTTGCTTCCAGGTCCTGAAGGGCTGCAGTCCTGAGGGACTGGCGTGTCGCAGCAGAGCGGGTCCGCGAAGGATGCCTGAACATCCTCCGCGGGATCTTGGAGAGAGAAAGCAGGTACTGCTTTACTTACGCCATCCTCCGGCGTCCGCTTGCAAGCTCACGGACGTGATTCATGAAGATGGAGCGCTGCAGGCTGTCCAGCTGATTGACGTAGCCGGCGATCTCCGCCAGGAACGGGTCAGCCATCAGCACGGCAGCCTCATCGGTGCGTCGCGAGCGCGAGTCGCGCAGCAGCGCCGAGATATCGACCTGCAGCGCGGTAGCGAGCCGCTGCAGCGAGCCAAGTGTCGGCATCGCCTTGCCATTCTCAATCTTTGAGATGTAGGTACGCGGTACGTTCATGCGCGTGGCCAGCTGGCGCTGCGACAGGTTGCGGACGCGGCGCAGATCACGCACAGCGGTCGCTACCTGCAGCGAGCCTTCCTGGGCCGGCTGCGGCGGAACGATTGCTAGGGGAGCTGCTGCTACCTCTGGCTCATCAGCCTCAAGCGGCTTGTGGCAGCGGCGGCACAGCGCATTTACAGTCCGGAACTGGACCAGACTGCAGTGATCGCAACGAAGAACTTCCCGCTGTTCGACGGGAGCCATCATGGTTGCCATATTCAATTTGTCGCGAAGTCGCCAGAGCAAGGGACCCGCCCACCCGTCAATGCCTGGACGGCGTGGATGTGCCTAGATTGACACCCGGTTACTGCTTAGTCAAGGGGAATCCCGGTGATTATTAGCTAAAACAGGGAGAAAACCCGAAAAAGAACCAAGAGAGTAACTTGTTTCTACAATGAGAGTAAGCACCTGAGGAAAAACAGGCAGTTTTCCTCCGTTGTCATCCTGAGTGAAGGCTCCCGCCGTCACGACGGACCATCTTTTTAGATGGGAGGCAAAATTCTTTACCATGTCTCACATGAACCCATATACCCGAGATCGCGCATGGGAAGTATTGAAGGAGTGGACCGAGTCTGCCAGCCTGATCAAGCATGCACTTGCCGTGGAGGCCTGCACAGAGTTCTACGGCTCCCGCGAGGCGGAACGGCTGGGCTTAAGCGGAGACGAGGCCGCGGAGTTCACTGAGAAATATGCCATTGCCGGCCTGCTTCACGACTTCGACTACGACCGGCATCCATCGCTCGAAGAACATCCCTTCGTCGGTGAGAAAGTGCTGGCAGAACAGGGCTGGCCTGAAGAGATCCGCCGCGCCATTTTGTCGCACGCAGACTACAGCGGCGTTCCGCGAGAGACCCACCTGGAGCGCGCGCTCTTCGCCTGTGACGAGCTCGCAGGTTTTCTAACGGCGTGTGCGCTGGTGAAGCCCAGCAAGTCGATCTTTGAAGTCGAGGTGGCAGGCGTAAAGAAGAAGATGAAAGACAAAGCCTTCGCCCGCGCCGTAAAACGTGAGGATATGACACTCGGCGCCGAGCTGCTGGCCATTCCTCTCGACGATCACATCGGCAATTGCCTGACAGCATTGCAGGCGCGCGCAGAAGAACTGGGCTTGAAGGGAACTGCTGCTTAGCTTGCACGCCGCCGGAATTACCCGTGCACTGGGTGCCCCATGTCCCTCGGGGACATGGGTATTCGCGCATCGCGCGATGTCTTGCTTAAGGGCATGGCTTCAGCCATGCCGTAGAAACGCGCCCGAAAGGATGCGGCTTCAGCCGCTGAGGTCAATGTTTGTGAGCCGATATGGCATAGTTCTCGGCCGTTGAAAGGCCCGCTATAGGTTTTCGGACCAGCAGATTTCTCCGCTGCGCTACGAAATGGCAAATCAAAACATGTATCGAGCTTCGCTCGCTCCTCCCACATATGCTGCGCATATATGGGGCATCCGACCTGTGGCTTACGCCCTCAATAACGACTTCGTCTCACGCTCTGTAGATCCCCGCCCTTGCCGCAACACCTGATTTGTCATCAACAACTCCGCCAGCATCTTCCGTAACCTTTCGTTCTCTGCTTCCAGCTCTGCCAGCCGCGGCATCAGTAAGTCGGCGTTCAGTGTCTGTTCATCCATGCTTCGCCTCCTCTTTTTCTGGAATCTCATCGCCGCGTCCCCCCGGCCCCCGGCGGTATCCGGGATGTCCTGGCCAACAGCGGCTGCCGCGCAGGCCTTCACGTAATTTCTCGCGCTCTTCCGGAGACATCTGTTCCCAGCGCTCGCGCATATGGCGTCCCCAGCGGTAGCCGTCATGATGCCTGCGGCCGTGGAAGCCGCCGAAGAGCAGCTTGCCAAGAACAAAGAGCCCCAGTGCCTGCCAGTACGTGATGCGGGGCAGGGCGAAGATCGCCGGCATCAGTGCATTCCACAGCAACATGACCGCAAATCCAACGACCGTTGCGGCCACCGCCGCGATCAGCAACACCTTCACAATTTTGAATGGCTTTCTCATCGCCTACCTGCTTTCAAATACGTCTTTCATCTCTTCCAGCCGCTCCCGCAGATGCAGCACGGCATATCGTTTGCGCGAGAGCAGCGTGCTTACACCCACACCGGTTGCGGCGGATATTTCTTTGAAACTGAGCCCGTCGACCTCATGCGCGATAAACACCTCGCGCTGCGCCTCCGGTAGCTCATCCAGAGCCTCTTCGATCAGATCCATCAAGACCTCCCGCGCATACGCTGCCTCCGGGCCTGCATCGCGCGATGGCAGCAGATCTTCAAGCGTTAGCGCGCTGTCGTCCATCACCGGCTGCTGCAATGACTCAGGAGTCTTCTTCCGGAACATGTCCGTGATCCGGTTGCGGGCGACGGTGAACATCCACCCGGTAGCCGTTTCCACCGGCTTCATCATCCGGTAGGTCTCCACCAGCTCGTAGAAGACCTCCTGCAGAATGTCCTCGGCCTGGTCGGCATCCTTCACCCGTCGGCGAATAAAGCTGCGCAGGCGCGGCTTATCGCGCTCCATCGTCTCGGTAAGGAACCGGTTCTGCTCGTCGAGGCTCATCTCGTGCGTCATGCGCTTCGCTCATCCTGTAGAACGAAGCAACTCAAAACATATTGCAGACTTTCTTGTAGAGTATTTTCCCTGTAGGAGTAGAGTAGGGCTTCCGCATCCATGGGCGTTTTCCGTGATGAAAACGCCGCCGCACTTCTCTTCCGGGATACCCAGCAACAGGGAAAATGCTCTAATACTCGGTAGAGATGGCGCGGCCCCTCAGTTCAGAAAAACGCTCCGCCCTGCTGCAGGCGGCGATTCATGAGATTGCCGCCGCGGGACTCTCCGTCTCTACCGCCCGGATTGCAAAGCACGCCGGAGTGGCCGAAGGAACCCTGTTTACCTACTTCGCCACCAAGGAACAGCTCCTCAACGAACTCTATCTTGAACTAAAAGTGGAGATCTACGGCGTCATCCACAAAGGCTTCCCCATAAAAGGTTCGCTCAGGGACCGTGCCTGGCACGTCTGGTCCGTAAGCCTGGACTGGGCAATCGCCTATCCGGAAAAGCGATCCGTCTCCATGCGCCTCAACCTCTCCGAAGTACTTACGGAAGAGACCAGGGCGAAGAGCGCCGCCATGCGCGGAGAGGTAGACAGCGCCCTCGCCGGAGTGGAAGAGCGTATCGCCGCGAAGGGGTTGCCCAAAGGCTTCGCCAGCTCGATGATGGGCGCCATGCAGGACGCCGCGATGGAGTACATCGCCAAAAAACCACGCCAGCGCGAAAGTTTGAAAGAGAAGGCATTTGATCTTTTCTGGCGTGCTCTGCAGTAGCAACGTCGCCATCCAATTCGGTTGCTGCGGTTGTTCACCAGATTCGCGCGTAGCGCGAATGCCTTGCTTAAGGGGACGGCTTCAGCCGTCCCGCACGCCAGCCAAAAAGAAGAGCGGCTTCAGCCGCTGAGGTTAGGTTTGATGTTGGAGAGGCGACAAACAAGTCACGAGTCGCATTGAAATTGAATATTTAAATAAATGAGCAACTACTCACTCATTATGGAATCTGATCTTGCAGGAGGAATTCTCAAAATGAGCAAGGTCTGGTTGGTAACGGGAAGCGGCAATGGTCTCGGACGGGATATCGTGGAGGCTGCTCTTGCAGCTGGAGATTCAGTGGTCGCCGGTGCACGGCGCATCGAGGAGCTTGCACCGCTGGTGGCTCAGTACGGTGAGCGCATCAAGCCGGTAACACTGGAGGTCCGCGACGAAGAGGCCGCAAAGGCAGCGGTCCAGACAGCCGTGGAGACCTTCGGCCGTCTGGACGTTCTGGTCAACAATGCCGGCTACGGCCTGTTTGCTCCTTTCGAGCAGATCTCCTCAGAGGACTTCAAAGCTATTGTCGACACCTGCTTGTACGGTGTGGTCTACACCACGCGCGCGGCTGTGCCGCAGATGCGTAAGCAGCGCAGCGGATTGATCTTCCAGGTCTCCTCGATCGGTGGCCGCATCGCTATGCCTGGGAATGCGCCCTATCACGCCGCCAAGTGGGCGGTAGGTGGCTTCAGTGACTCTGTTGCACTTGAGGTTGCACCCTTTGGCGTAAAGATCTGCACGCTGGAGCCGGGTGGCATCCGCACCAACTGGCTTCGTCGCGCCGGCGCAGGCCTGCCGGATCTGTTGCCGGACTACGAGCCCTCGGTCGGGCAGCTCATTGCCCTGCGGGACAAATATGAAGGCCATCAGGAAGGTGACCCGAAGAAGATCGCGGCCCTGATCGTGAAGTTGGCCAACAGCGAGGAGGTGCCCATGCGCCTGGTCCTCGGCGTGGATGCCGAGATGCGCGTCAAGACAGCGGAAGACGCCCRTCATCAGGAGGCGGAGCGTTTCCGGGAGCTGACCCATTCCACGGTCTTTGAGGGAACTGTGCCCTTCGCGGAGCTCCAGACCCGGTAGGGTAGGGCTCCGTCCTAAGTGCTCAAAAACGGGGAAGGCCGCTCAGCGGTCCTTCCCGCAAGTTCTAGTGAGGCCGAGCAGCTTGCCGATGTAGCGGTCCGCCATGCGAGCGGGCACGATCCTTGGGAGTATCCAGCCCCGAAATCTATGAGGCACCACCGCGTACCTGGCTTTCGGCCTTGAGGTTGTGAGCGCTGCCAGGATCACCTTGCCCACACGTTCAGGGGGGAATCCCTGCCTGCCCTGAGTGAGGAAAATCTGTGCAAAACGCTTCAGCGCCGTGGCGTATTCGGTCTGACGAAACCGTTCGATACCAATGGCCTCTGCTTTGTCCCAGATGGGTGTCGCGACGGCACCCGGAGCCACTACAATCACGTCGATGCCATGCAGTAACAGCT
>NZ_JBFRCY010000225.1:0-6122 GCF_052113305.1 Terriglobus sp. YAF25 | reverse complement strand
GCCGGCGACATAGGGGATGACAGGATCCAGCAGGCCGGTCAACGCGCGCAGGAGACGGCTCTTGGCCTGACCGCGCAGACCGAGAAGGATAAAGTTATGCCGCGACAGCACGGCATTCACAATCTGCGGAACGACGGTGTCTTCGTAGCCAACGATGCCGGGAAAGATAGTCTCCCGGGAGCGCAGGCGTGCAATCAGGTTTTCGCGCAACTCGTCCTTGACGGAGCGGTTCACGCGCTCCGGAGTCCATTCGCTCGTCTTCAGCGCTCCAAGGGTCAGGGGCAGATTCGTCGGTACCGGCATGCCTCAAGTATAGGCTTCATGCATCGGAGCAGTCTTACTCTTCCCCTACTCTTCCCAGGAGAAGGTCTGAAGCCCCGGAAGGGCGCGAAGTTCGGTGAACGGTCTGGGTGTATGCGGCTGGTGTCCCCCTCTGGTATTCCAGGTGACGTCGCATCGCAACGTAGTGATTCCGTTGACCTGATCGTGCATCACGTGCCAACGGTCCGCTCTGAATCCTGTCGAGGCCAGCAGGAACATCACCTCGGTCTCGATGGTCGGTGTGTACGTAATCGATACCGCTAATGTCCCGCGATGCTTTCGTGGCAGTACGTCATCGAGGTAGCGCAGCAGCCAAAGGATGATGAGCGCGATGACAGAACCGATGCTGGCCAGCGCGAGCTGGCCGAGACCGAACAGGATGCCCAGGACGGTGACGATCCAGATAGTCGCCGCCGTCGTGAGACCCGTGATGAAGTTGTCGCGGCGGACAATCGCACCCGCGCCGATGAAGCCGATGCCGGTCAAAATGCCGAGTGGCAAACGCATCGGGTCGACCTGGACAAAGGAGTTGAGGGCCTTACCTACAGTCGGCAGAACCAGATTCGCCTGCAACGCGGCGAGAGTCGCCGCCAGGCAGACCAGCATGATGGTGCGGAGTCCTGCGGGGTGCGAACGTTCATCGCGATTGAAGCCAATCCCTGCGGAAGCCAGAGCAGCCAGTCCCAGGCGCAACGCGACATCCGTCCACGTCACCACAGGAGACATTACAGGCAGTTGGACAGCAAGCATGGCCACCATGCTAACCGAGGTGGGCTGTTCGCGATAGACGAAAGAGTTGCAGCAACTATGTCTTAGGGAAGGTCTGCCAGCAGCCCGGAGAGCTCTGAGAGGGCGTGCGCATTGCCGGTCTTCTCCGCTGCCGCCAGGCCTGCTTCGAGCCGTTCGCGCGCCTCACTGTAGCGGCCCAGCTTGATCAGTGTTTGTGCCGCCATCTGATGTCCGGGAACGTAATCAGGCTGGTGCTCACGCAATGCCTGAAATTCACGGAGGGCAGTCTCCGTATCCCCTTTGCCCAGATGCTCCATGGCGAGTCCATAGCGTGCGAAGGCGTTGGCGGGGTCCTGGGTGAGAATCTCGGTCAGTGCGGCAATCTTGTCCATGAGGTTAGTTTAGCGAGCCTAAGGCCGAAGAACGACACGCGGCTCGTTCGGCTCAGCCCATGCACTGGCCACTTCTTCCAGCGGACGCGTTACGAACTTCGTTTGAAAGGGCTTTTTGCTGCAGGCTTCAAAGAACTGTTTGATGGCGATGCGGAGCTCATCCATTGAGGCTGAACCGAAGCCTGAGCCCAACAACTCAACTCCGCTGGAACGAAGATGCGATGCAGGTAGTGTGATCGCCGGTCCGGCCGATGAGCCAATCTGAATAAACCGGATGCGTGGAGCGTGATGTGAGAGGCCCTTATGCGCAATGGCGCCAAGCATGGCCTCCGCGGGCGCTCCCCACAGATAATCGAGGACGACATCGACGCCGTTGTTGGCGATCTCATTCCTGAAGGCCTCGATAAGGTCTTCAGGCGGAAGCGTCAGAGAGATCGTCGCGTCTGCACCGAGCGTCGTGAGCTCTTCCAGCGCCGCCGCATTTCTGCCGCAGGCAACGACCCGCCGCGCGCCAAGATGTTTTGCGATCTGCACGGCGAGCTGTCCTGCCGCGCCGGTAGCGCCGAGGATCAGCACTGACTCGCCCGGTTGAAACTTCGCACGCATGGTCAATGCTGCCCATGACGACATCGCAGGGTTTGCGGCTGCAGCAGCGAAGCCGTCGTCCACACTCTCCGGAAGGTCGATCATGAAGTCGGCGCCCAGGGTGTACTGAGCCATCGATCCGAAGGGTGGGCGGGCAATACCGAAGAAGACGCGTCTGCCGTCAGGTGTCGTTCCTACGCCGTCTACGCCCGGAATAAACGGAAACTTTCCGGTACTGCCATAGTGCGTTCCGTTGGCAAGCGCCTTCACGACGGGGTGAACTCCGGCCGCCGCTACCTTGATCAGGGTCTCGTTCTCAGAAGGAACGGGATCCTGAAAGTCGTCGAAAGCTGGCAACTGGGTGTACGACGTGACGAGAGCGCATTTCATATATCTAGCTTGATGCATCCAGAGAGCATTTGGGTCAAAAGAAAACGAAACCGGCTACGGCGGTAAACTATTGCTATGCAAGAGAAGCGACAGCGTAAGGTCGTCGAAAGTCAGGCCGAGCGCAGCGAAGTGATCTTTCCCGCCGATGCAAATGGTCTCGGCAACCTCTTCGGCGGACGTCTGATGCAGTTTATCGACCTGGTAGGCGCAGTTGCCGCCTATCGGCACGCGCGAGCGACAACAGTCGTCACCGCAAGTATGGACTCGCTCGATTTTGTCGCGCCTGTCCACGTAGGCGAGGTGCTGATTCTGAGGGCGAGCGTCAATCGTGCCTTCCGTACCTCCATGGAGGTCGGTGTCAAAGCGATGGTGGAAGATCCGAAGACCGGCGAGCTCCGTCACGTCTCCTCGGCGTACCTCACCTACGTGGCCGTGGACGAGACGGGCCATCCCGTCGCGGTGGACTGCATCCTTCCTGAGACGGAGCATCAGAAACGCCGCTATGAGGATGCCCTGAAGCGGCGCGAAGCGCGCAGCGGCGAAACGGAGCGAAAGAAGCGCGTCCGCAAAAGTCTTGAAACCGGCTGGTATCTCTAACCGCCGTAACCGAAAGAGATTTGGGAGTCGACCATATGGGACACATGGGACATGGCGCGCCTCAGGGCCCGCAAAGATTGCCTGGAATTGCCAACGTCATTGCCATCGGAAGCGGTAAGGGTGGCGTAGGAAAAACCACAACCAGCGTGAACCTGGCCATCGCGCTTGCGAAGCTCGGATATCGTGTCGGCCTGGTGGATGCCGATATCTATGGTCCGAATGTGCCCATCATGCTGGGCACACAGCGCCAGCCGAACGTAGTCGGTGAGAACCGCATTGAGCCTATCCAGGCGCACGGGGTTAAGTTCATCTCCATCGGTCTCATCTCGCCCGGCGACAAGCCGATGGTGATGCGCGGACCGATGCTGCACCAGATCATCCGTCAGTTTCTGCAGCAGGTGGAGTGGGGTGAGCTGGACTACCTGGTGGTCGATCTGCCCCCGGGAACCGGCGACGTTGTGATCTCGCTGGTGCAGACGGTGCCTCTTACTGGTGCTGTGGTGGTCTCCACCGGCTCCAGCGTTGCGCTGCAGGACGCGCGTAAGGCGCTGGAGATGTTCCATCAGGTGAATGTCGAAGTGCTCGGTATGGTCGAGAACATGAGCCAGATGCGGATGCCCGACGGCAGCATGCTGGACGTTTTCGGAGCCGGCGGAACCGAGCAGACAGCACGGCAGTTCGGTCTGCCGTTCCTGGGCAGCGTCGATCTCGATCCCGAGATTCGCTCGAGCGGAGACCGCGGTCTTCCCGTGGCTCTCGGAGGCGAGGCCTCCGAACGTGCAAAGGGCTTCTATGAGATCGCCCGCAATGTCATCGCACGTGCCGCCGAAGTCAGCGCCAAGTCTGACGACGTGCTGGAGATCACCTAGAAGAGACCGTCTGCTGTTCCGTAGACCTGCCAGGAGTCCCAATGTCCCCAGTTGGCCACGCACACGATGGTTAGCAGGATCACGACGAGCGGAAGCATTGGGCTGCGGCGCAGCAGTTTCGGATCCAGTAGCACGGAACCGATACACAGAACCAGCAGGAAGATCGAGGCCAGAAAGCTGTATTGCGGCGACAGGATAAAGCCTGCCGCGACGATTTCCGCGACTCCGACCATGCGGCGGGCCAGTCTGTCTGTTCCTGACGAGTAGTCCAGAAGCTGCAGTGCTCCATCGGTACGCCGGAACTCTGAAACGCCGGCAACGAAGAAGATGAGGCAGCAGACGATTTGAAGAACGGGAATCAGCGTACGGGCATGGGAACCTGAGACCAGGGTGGCAAGTATAAGAGCGCAGGCAGTCATAAAGGCACGGCCAGAGCTGTGGCTCCTGCCGGAGTTTTCCTTGAAGTGCAGTATGTAAAGGCTTGATTTAGAGCGAGTATACCCGGGGTGCCTCTTTTGACGAAGGTATTTTTGTGCGGAAATAGTTCACAATAGGAGTATGGGGCAGGGTGTGACCGCAAACCTCTCTCTCCGCAAGCTGGCCGTGCTTACGGCCATCGTGGAAGAGTATGTTTCATCGGGCGAGCCGGTCTCGTCCCAGACCGTTGTGCGGAATGCCATCGGTGAGATCGCAGGCCTTAGCTCCGCGACCATTCGCAATCTGATGGCCGATCTCTCCGACGATGGTCTGCTGGAACAGCCACACACATCCGCCGGACGCATTCCTACCGCCTCCGGATTCCGTGTCTATGTGGAACGTATCCGCTCTGGACAGGCAACCTTGCTTGAGCAGTCACGTGTCGCGATCGATCAGCAGTTGCAGGGAGTCGGTAATACCCAGAACTTTCTGGAACGCACCAGCCGGGTCCTCGCCGCGCTCTCCAGTGGTGTTGGTATCGCGTTTGCCAGCGCGCGGATCAGCGACCAGTTGGAGCACATCTATTTCTCGCGCCTGGGCTCCGGCCGTGTGATGGCTGTCGTCGTAACCCGGCCGGGTGTTGTGCGTGATCGCATGCTGACGGTAAGTCACGATCTCACTGTCGCCGACCTGGAACTCGCGGCGAGCTATCTGAATGAAAACTTTCGCGGATGGACGCTTGACGTCATTCGAGAAGAGCTGGGACTTCGCATTGAATCCGAGCGCAGCGAATACCACCAGCTTCTTGCCCGCGTGAACGAGCTCTGGGGCCAGGCACTGCCATCCGGCGAGACCGTGGTGCAGACCGTATACGTGGATGGCGTTGCCAATCTGGTGGCCAGCCATTCGGATAGAGATCGTCTACGCGCCATGATGCAGGCGCTCGAGACCAAACAGCGGTTGATTGATCTGTTGAACGCATACATTGACGCGCAGCAGAAGAGCGTTCGCGTCATCTTCGATCTGGAAGAGCATGCTCCCGGAATGGAGGGGTTGGTCCTGGTGGCAGCTCCTGCATCGGTAGCCGGGGAAACCCGGGGAGCACTGGCCGTCATCGGACCCCAACGAATGCGTTACGAGCAGACGATGGGCGCCGTCAGCTACGTCGCGCATCTCTTTGACCGGATGCTCCACACCGGCGGCACCACAGAGTTGCCCTGATGCGAGAGAATAGATGAGAAGGATTTTCAGGAATATGAGTCAAGAAACTGAGATGCAGGATCAGGCGGTAGCTGCTCCCGTGGAAGGAACCGAAACTGCCACCGCGGCCGAGCTGGAGACAGTGAAGGCTGAGCGTGACAGCCTGGTGGATCGTCTTGCCCGGCTGCAGGCGGAGTTCGATAACTTCCGCAAACGTGAAGCCAAAGAGCGGTCGGAGTTCCGGGACTATGCCGTCTCGAACGCCGTAGAACACTTTCTGCCGGTGCTGGATAACTTCCAGCTTGCGCTGAAGTCGCAGGGAAATGCGGAGCAGCTTCGTTCCGGTGTCGAGTTGATTCTGAAGCAGATGGAAGAGGCGTTGAAGGCGCTGGGGGTTACCCCGGTCGAGACCGTCGGAGCGCAGTTCGACCCGCGCTTCCATGAGGCCCTGGGTTCGGTTGAAACTTCCGAGTATCCCGATCATCAGGTACTTGAGGAAGTGCGGCGCGGATACCGCATCAAAGATAAACTGCTGCGCCCGGCGATGGTAAAGATCGCCGTCAATCATGCGCAGGTAAACGACTGAGCAAGTCTCCTAATGGCGTAGAGCTGAGTCTGGACT